>QIKC01000145.1 GCA_003232855.1 Verrucomicrobiales bacterium | reverse complement strand
GCGTTGTAGAAGCGTCGCTCGCGCTCGCGAGTGAAGCCCTTCGGGCTGCGCAGGTGGAGAATGGGGTCGCCTTTGCCGCGGAATGGGACGCCTTGGAAGGCGGTGGGGAGGAAGCCGCTCGACCACAGTGAACTGCCGGCGCGTGGGCCGCGTGGTCCGCTTTGGAGGACGGCGAAGCCGGGTAGGCTCTGGGATTCGCTGCCGAGGCCATAGGTCGCCCAAGAGCCGATGCTCGGCCGTCCTGGAGCCTGAAAGCCGGTGTTCATGAACAGTTTGGCGGGGCCGTGATTGAAGACGTCAGTGGTCATGCCGCGCAGCCAGGTGACTTCGTCGACAATTTTCTGGTGATGTGGGAACATCTCGCTGATGTCCATGCCGCACTCGCCGTAGCGAGCGAATTTGCGGGTTGATCCGAGCAGGGTTTCGTTGCCTTTGAGGAAGGCGAAGCGTTTGCCCTGCATTAGGCTCTCTGGTGGTTTTTTGCCGCTGAGCTGGTTGAGCTTGGGTTTGTGCTCGAAGAGTTCGAGCTGGCTCGGCGCGCCGGCCATGAAGAGGAAGATGACGTTTTTTGCGCGTGCGGGAAGCGGCGGGTCGCGCAGAGCCATCGGTGCGACCGGATCGATGGCGGGAACGTGTTTGCCCAAGCCGTCGCCGGTGAGCAGCTGGTTGACGGCGAGCGAGCCGATGCCGATTCCGCATTGGCCGAAAAAATGGCGGCGGGTTGAAGTGAGCGTTTCTAGGTTCAAGTATTGAGTGGTTGATCGCTTTGTGCGCGGAGGCTGAGAAGAGGTTTATTCTCTGCTGATGAAGTTGTCGGTGTTGAGGATGGTGCGGGTGATGGCGACTAGGGCGGCGGCGTGGTGGAAGGGGATTTTTGTGGCGGCGAGGCGCTTGTCGATCAGGGCGCGGGAGTCCTTGTTAGAGGTCGCGAAATCGGCGGTGGCGGCACGGGCGTAGCGGTAGAGGATGTCGAGTTCTTTGCGGGTGGCTGGTCGGCACAGGGCGTGGGCGACAGCGCGTTCGATGCGCTCGGAGAGCAGGGCTTCGGGAGCGCCTGGCAGTTCGGTGATGACGCGCGCGGCGAGGCCTTGGGCGAGTTCGAGGAACACTTCGTCGTTGGCTAGGGTGAGTGCTTGCAGCGGGGTGTTGGAGCGGGGGCGGCGGGTGCAGGTGGTTTGGAAATTTGGGGCGTCGAAGGTGCCGAACAGTGGATAGGGGGCGCTGCGATAGAAGAAGGTGTACATGCCGCGGCGGTAGCGGTCGTCGCCGCGGCTGGTGGGCCAGTTTTTGGCGTGTTGGGTGAAGGCGTAGATGCCGTTGGGTTGTGGTGGGTAGACTCCCGGTCCGCCGATTTTGCGCGACAGCAGGCCACTGGCGGAGAGCGCGGCGTCGCGGATGGTTTCGGCGTCCAGCCGGATCCGCGTGGCGCGGGCGAGGAGGCGGTTGAGCGGGTCGCTATCGGCGAGGTCGGGGCGCGCGAGGGACGAGCGCTGGTAGGTTTCGCTGGTGACGATGAGGCGGTGTAGCGCCTTCATCGACCAGCCGTTGTCGATGAATCGCCGGGCGAGTTCGTCGAGCAGTTGCGGGTGTGATGGGAATGATCCCTGCGAACCGAAATCCTCCTCGGTCTCGACTAGGCCGCGACCGAAGTAGCGCATCCAGATGCGGTTGGCGGTGACTCTCGGGGTGAGTGGGTTTTGTGGGTCGATGAGCCAGCGGGCCAGATCGAGCCGAGTGTGTGCTTTGCCGGTATCGGGGAGTGGGGGTGCGACGGCGGCGAAGACGCCGGGCGAAAGTTCTCCCACCTCTTTGTCCGGGCGGGTGAAATCGCCACGGGTGAGCAGGTAGGTCGTGCGTGGCTGCTGGAGGTCGCGCATGACCATGGTTTTTCCGACGACCGATTTTTCCCCTATGTCGGGGCGACCGAAAATCTCGCCCTCGCGCACCTCGACGGTGGGGCCGACGTTGTTCTTATCTTCGGAACTGTTGAAAAAAGCGAACATCTCGAAATATTCGCGATGTGATAGGGGGTCGAACTTGTGTGTGTGGCATTGGGCGCAACTGACGGTGAGCCCGAGCCATACCGCGCCGGTGGTGTTGACGCGATCGATGGCGGCCTCGACGCGGAATTGCTCGTAGTCGGTACCTCCCTCGTCGTTGATGAGGGTGTTGCGGTGGAATCCAGTGGCGACGAGTTGGGCTTTGTCGGGGTCGGGTAGGAGGTCGCCGGCGATCTGTTCGAGGGTGAACTGGTCGAACGGCATGTCGTCGTTGAGCGCGCGGATCACCCAGTCACGGTAGGGCCACATCTGCCGTGCGATGTCGTTTGAGTAACCGTTCGAATCGGCGTAGCGGGCGCCGTCCAGCCAGTGGCGCGCCCAACGCTCGCCGTAGTGCGGGCTAGCCAAGAGTTCTTCGACGACTTTCTGATAGGCGTCCGGGTCGCGATCAGCGACGAAGGCGGCGACTTGCTCTGGCGAGGGCAAGAGGCCGATCAGGTCGAGGTAGATCCTGCGGATCAGGATATGGCGTTTGGCGCGGGGCGACGGCTTGATCCCGGCGGCGGCGAGCTGTTTGTTGATGAAGAAATCGACTGGGTGTGCGCCTTCGGGGATCGCGTTGGCCGCTAGTGGCTCGAAAGCCCAGTGTCCCTGATACTCGGCGCCCTCGTCGATCCAGCGGCGGATGATCGCGATCTCCTCGTCGGTGAACTTGGGCTTTTTTGACTTGGCGGGCGGCATGGCATCGTCCTCGTCGTGGGTGGTGATACGCTGCAGCAGTTCGCTGCGTTTGGGGTCACCGGGGACGATGGCCGCGTGTCCCCCGAGGTTGGCGAGGGCTCCCTCCCGGGTATCGAGCCGCAGGTCTCCCTCCCGCTTTTTTTCGTCGGGGCCGTGGCAAAAAAAGCAGCGATCGGAGAGCAGTGGGCGGATGTCGCGGTTGAACTCGATGATCGGCGCGGCGCTCAGCGGGGAGGCGAGCGCGCCCGCCAGCATGGAGGCGAGCGCGGAGAACGGGATGGCGGAGGGAGAGGACACGGCGGCGAGCGGTAGTTTGCACGGCGTCTGAGGTGTTTGCAATGGAGAGCTCGGGGGGCTTTCCCAGCACGGGGCGGAGATGTTTTGGCAGCGGCGCAACCTGCGTACGCCCCGGGTCGACCGGTGGAAATAGGTCGATTTGGCCGCATGGCTTCGGGGGTTTATGGCGCCGAGGGAGCCCCCGGTTCCGAC
>QIKC01000080.1 GCA_003232855.1 Verrucomicrobiales bacterium | reverse complement strand
TCGCGCTACGGCGACGTGGTGGTTCGTGCGGGCGGCGATTTCGACACCTACCTTTCGGCGCGCGACGCCGACAGCGGCGCCCTGCCAGAGTACGTGTTGCGCATCCGTGACGGCAACGACGAGCGCGTCGAATACGTCTTAAACGAGGCCGCCCTGCGCGCCTTCTCCGAGCTCAACCCCGACCTCAAGCTCTTCGGCGCCCCGAAACCCACCGTCGCCCCCGCACCGGTTGAAGGTGCTGGCGAAGGTGAGGACGACGCCGATGCCGAGGAAGCGACCGAGGAGGTCAAGGAAGAGACGCCCGTGACCACCCGCCGCGCCCAGCTCAGCGAGATCCACGAATCGCGTTCGATCCAAAAGCTGCTCGACGAGATCAAGACAGACGGGCTCGCCGTCGACCACTTCTCCGCCCAGGATCAGCCGCTCTTCGAGCTGGTTGAAGGCGAGGGCGACGGCGCCAAAACGCACCCGGTCTTCTCCGTCCCGGAGATTCTCGAAACAGTGCTCAGCATCGGCAAACGCGGCATCGAGATCCAGCGCTATAAGGGCCTCGGCGAGATGAACGCCAAGCAACTTTTCGAGACCACCATGGATCCGACCAACCGCAAATTGCTGCGAGTGATCCTCAACGAACAAAACGCCGTCGAGGCCGACCGCATGTTCACCGTCCTCATGGGCGACGTGGTCGAACCCCGCAGACGCTTCATCGAGGACAACGCCCTCAACGTCCGTAACCTCGATGTGTAATGCGCTGCGCGCTGTCTCCTCTTTGACTCCTGACTTTTGACTCCTGACTTTCTAGCCATCCATGCCCGACGACACCCAGCCGCCTAACGACGACGAGAGACGACGAAAACCTCGACGACCTCCCACAGGAGAACGAGGCGAACATCTTGCCCATCAACGTCGCCGACGAGGTCAAAAACTCGTTCCTCGACTACTCCATGTCGGTCATCATCTCGCGCGCCCTGCCCGACGCGCGCGACGGCCTGAAGCCCTCTCAGCGGCGTCTGCTCTACGCCATGCACCGCGACTTGTCGCTGGGGCCAAACAAAAAACCGCTCAAGTGTGCGCGCATCGTCGGTGAGACCATGGGTAAGTACCACCCGCACGGTGACCAAGCGATCTACCCGACCTTGGTCAACATGGCGCAGCCTTGGTCGATGCGCGAAATCCTCGTCGAAGGACAGGGTAACTTCGGTTCGGTCGAGGGCGATCCGCCCGCCGCCATGCGTTACACGGAGGCCAAGCTCACCCATCTGGGCACCGCCTTGATGAACGACATGGAAAAGGGCACGGTCGATTTCGTCGCCAACTACGACGACACCAACCACGAGCCCACCGTGCTCCCCGCCAGCTTCCCGAACCTGCTGGTCAACGGCGGCACCGGCATCGCCGTCGGCATGGCCACCAATATCCCGCCGCATAACCTCGTCGAAGTGGTCAACGGCGTCTGCGCGCAAATCGACAACCCGGAAATCAGCATCGACGAGCTGATGACCCACATCACCGCCCCCGATTTCCCCACCGGCTGCACCATTCTCGGCTACCAGGGCGTGCGTTCCTACATGCACACCGGCCGCGGCAGCGTCCGCGTGCGCGGCATCGCGGAGGTCATCGAGGCCGGCCGCAGGGAGCAGATCATCATCAGCGAAATTCCCTACATGGTGAACCGCGCGACGCTGGTCGCGCGCATCGCCGAATTGGTCAACGAAAAAATCGTCACCGAAATCAGCGGCGTCCGCGACGAATCAGACGAGAACACCCGCGTCGTCATCGACCTCAAGCGCGACGCGCGCCCGCAGGTGGTCCTCAACTTACTCTACAAGCACACCCAGTTGGAGACCTCCTTCTCGGTCAACATGCTGGCCATCGACAACCGCCGCCCGAAGCTCCTCAACCTCAAAGAAGCACTCACCTGCTACATCGAACACCGCCGCGAAGTCATCGTGCGCCGCACCCGCTTCCTGCTCGCCGAAGCCGAGAAGAAAGCCGAAGGCCTAGAGGCGCTACTCATCGCCGTCAGCAACCTCGACGACTTCATCAAAATGGTGCGCGGCTCCTCCAACCGCGAAGAAGCCTTCGGTAAGATCAAAGCCTACGCAATGCCAGTGGCCACCGTCGAAGGCTACGGCGTCATGCTGCGCGACCAAGCCAGCATCCAAGGCGGCAACTACGTCTTCACCGACGCCCAAGTGAACCGCATCCTCGAGATGCGCCTCTACCAATTGACCGCCCTCGAGCGCGACAAGATCAAGGCCAACTACGACGAAATCCTAGGCGAGATCAAAGAATTCCTAGCCATCCTCGCCAGCGAGGCACGCGTCCTACAAATCATCAAAGACGAGCTAACCGAGATCAAAGACCGCTTCGGCAGCCCGCGCAAGACCCGCATCGAATCCGACCCCGGCGAGATCGCCACCATCGACCTCATCGCCAACGACGCGCAGATCATCACCATCACCCACCGCGGCTACATCAAACGCACCGCCGCAGAGGAATACAAAGCGCAGAAACGCGGCGGCAAAGGCGTGCGCGGCATGGGCACCCGCGATGTCATCGACGAGGACGAAGACGAAGACTTCATCGAGCACCTGTTCTCCGCCACCGCCCACGACTACCTGATGTTCTTCACCAACACCGGCCGCGTGTTCGTCGAGCGCGTCTTCCTCATCCCAGAGATGTCGCGCGCCTCCAAAGGCCGCTCGATCAAAAACCTGCTCAACCTACTGCCAGAAGAAAAAATCGCCTCCTACCTGCGGGTCGAAGGCACCGGCGAAGACGATCGCACCACCTTCGATCAACCCTTCAACGTCCTCTTCGCCACCCGCAGCGGCAAAGTCAAAAAGACCGCCCTGAGCGAGTTCCGCAACTACCGCAAGCAGGGCACCATCGCCATCAAGATCGAAGAAGGCAACGAGCTCATCTCCGTCAAGCTCACCACCGGCAGCGACGACATCTGCCTGATCACCTCCGGCGGTTACTGCGTGCGCTGCAACGAATCCACCATCCGCACCATGGGTCGTAACTCCTCCGGCGTGCGCGGCATCCGCCCGCGCGAAGGCGACCACCTCGTCGCCCTCGTCGTCGTACTCCCCGACATGCAGATGCTCATCGCCTCCGAGCGCGGCCAAGGCAAACGCACCGCCTTCGAAGAATACATGACCAAAGGCCGCGGCGGCAAAGGCATGATCACCATGAAAATCACCGAGAAAACCGGTCGCGTCGTCGAAGCGCTGGCGGTCGCCGAAGACGACGAAATCATGCTCATCACCAACGGCGGCCAATCCGTCCGCACCCGCGTCGCCGAAGTGCGCAGCATGGGACGCTCCACCCAAGGCGTCCGCCTCATCGGCGTGCGCGAAGGCGAACTCCTCCAAGACGTCGCCCGCGTCGCCGCCGACGCCGAAGAAGACGACGACACGGTAGAGAAAGATGAAAACGAAGGCGGGAATGGCGCAGAAATCCAACCCCCCAGCAGCGAAGAACCGGCCGGCGAGTAAGCTCCAGCACGACCCGCCAGAGTGATCTCCTCGAGAAGCAACCTCGGGACAAAAAAATTAAGCGGCGGCATCCGAAAACGTCGCTCGCGACCGGACGTGGCAGAGCTTTCCAAGCTCCTCTGCCCTGATATCGCCACGATATCAAATAGGACAAATATCCCAAATCTTGAGATCTCCGAAGGAAAAAAGAATCTCGACATCCCCAGCGAACGCACTTTCAATCCTCGTAACTAGAAGGAATATTACCACATCCTCCACACCTCCTTATCATCAGCAAATAAGTCACTATTGATAGCGTAGTCAATTAACAACACTGTTAGGCAAAAAAACATGACGCCCCAAAAGCGAACAAACTGCTATCTTTGTGGCGTCGCCTTGGACGATAGTAATTCGACTCGGGATCATGTCCCCCCGAAAGGACTTTTCCCCCGGCCATTTTTAGATGAGCCGATCATTGTTCTGTGTTGCTCGCATTGCAATGGAGGTAAGTCGCGCGATGAAGAGTTTTTCCGACTCGTTTCGACGCTTGGCGTTCATTCCACCCCAGAGAAGGAGGCACTCTACGAGCAACGTACGCTGCCGCGCACTATTA
>QIKC01000225.1 GCA_003232855.1 Verrucomicrobiales bacterium | reverse complement strand
GGCAGTGAAGCGCTCTTCAACTCGCTCTCCGACTCATTATTTTCCTGAACTTTCGCGTCATTAGACCCATTATTCTGTGGCTCACCATGCGGAGCTATCTCCTGAACCTCCTCAGGCAAACGCGAATTCAGCACCGGTTCCAGCGAGATATGCTCATAGCCCTCGGGAGGCTCGATTTTTGTTTTCATCCGCTTCCCCCTTTTTGCGATATTGGATTTTAACAATACTGAGAATCGGTCGAGCATTGGCTCGTCACGCACATAGGAATCTCCAAAACTGTAGAAAATGGAAAAATCACCAATCCTCGCGTGATTCACCGCTTCACTGTGATCGACTCGTCCCGTCGCTTCGTATCGGCGGACGACGGATTTTTTCGTGAGGTGCTCGCCAACCATTCGAATAAATATCGCGCTCTTTTCTCCCGCTCTCTCAACCGTTTGGTTTTCTCGCCCGTAAAAACTCATGCGAATTAGTGTGTGATTTTCTCTCAAGGAAAACTCAGCATCGCCTTTTCCCATATGCAATATCTCCCCTCCCTCGTCGAAACGTATCCCAAAACTCACATCAAGCTGACGACATTTAGCAATTCCATCCCTCACATGGTGCGGTTCAAACCCAGCATCAAACACGGAATTCCAAGTCACCCCGTCACCAATGGTGAGAACGATCTCGTCCTCTGCGACGAGGATCGACCCCCAAAACATGCAGGAATTTCATGGCGTATCAAGATGGTCTCGCACTTGTACTGGCAAAGGAGGAGGGGTAAGGTCGAAACGGTTCGCGTCATCTCGTAAAGTCTTCGAAACAAGGTTCAATTGGGTAGCTGTCCCTGCGGATCTCCATGCCCCGATAACTCCATTGGCCGATCCCGCTGGCCCGTCATCAATCCATTTCCAACGGTCGGCGGCGTTCGCAAGGTTCCCGCCCGGCACCGCCGTCAAAAAACTATCCCCACTGGGAGTCATCACATTTTTTGCCAACAAAGTCATTATATCTGTAATCATGTTCGGCTGTCCGATGGAGCTGAGCTTAACCCATGTAGGGATGATGATGGTGTTTTGCTCGTAGTCCGTCATGCCGTTTGCAGCCCGCGCAACAAGACCGGAATTCGAAGAAATCTTTCCATCGTCCAGATCTCGCCAATCCTCGAATAGTTCGCCCAAATCCTGATCCCCAGAATTATCATTTGTCCATTCCAGCGCCCCGATCCCTGAGCTACGGTAGGCGTGGAATTGCCAGGCGAGAGAACTAAATATGTCATACCCTCCGTCACGCATCGACTCCATTATTTCTACCGAGATTTGCGTCAAAATCGGACTCGCTTGGTGGGTGCCATACATGGCGTCGCTCACCCCGCCGACGACCTGACTCCCCGCGAGCCTCGCTAGGCCGCACCATTGAAAATCATTGTCGACGAGGAAATTTTCTTGGTAGTAGTCGTAGTATTCCGAGAGCCGCTCCATCATCGGCCAATAATTCTCCACTACCGATTTTGGATCGACCGAGACATCAATTTCGCCACTGGGGTCATTCGCTGTATCGAGGCGAATTTTATAGGCGAGGTCTTTTTTCCAATCTGCGGGGGATTTCCGGGTTTCGACGAGGAAGGTCTGCTCGTAGCGCGCATCGACTCCGTCCTTTTGCATTCGCCACTCCAGGGTGATTTTCCCGGGGCGGACACCCTCCATGTAGAAATCCGCATTATCCGGGATGGTCGAAGTGGCTCCGTAAACTCCTTCGCCCGGGCGCTTGTTGACGCCGCTGGTGACGAGGTTGTTGGGGGCGAGGGTTTCCAAATCGTAGGGGGTGATTCCATAGTAGGTATTTCCCCATTTGGCATAGAAGCGGATTTGCCCGCTCTCCGCACGGCCGGTTTCGGCGTCGATCCTGGGTAGTTTGCGGATGGTGACGGTTGCGCCGGCCCAGACTTCGTCGAAAAATTTGCCGGGGGTCACGCCGAACCAGCCTTTGTGCATGTCGTCGGTGACGCGTTCGTCGTTGGCGTAGAGGCCGTCGAGGTGTTCGCGATCGGTGTCGATCCTCAGTTCTCCGTTGCCGGCGCCGGTCACAGGGTCGGTGCCGGGGACGTCGTCGCAGTCGGGGATGGCGTAGCCGGTGGCGGGGTCGATCCGGCCTTCGTCGAAGTCGGAATTTACGGGCAGCACGTCGGGGGCTCGCCCGATGCTTAGTAAATGTTCGTCGATATATTCGACGCGGTACGCCCCTGCGCCTGACACATCCCTCCGGAATGCCGGGTCGATATCGATGAAATTCGAAAGATTGCCGCCGGCGGGAATCCTCAGCTCGACAACTTCCGCAGAATGTAATTGGCGGGGAGCGGAGATGGAAATTTCAGTGAGTAGTTTTATGTAGGCGCGCGTGATGTTTTTTGATATAGAGGGTTGTTGCGCGAGCCAAACACGTTGCGCATTGATCCCCGCACTGCTCACGTTATTGGAGGATTGGGAAGTCGCTTGGGAGCTCGTATAACCATGGCGCACTCCAATGGTGCTACCCCACGGCGGTCGCGCGGGGAAGGCGTGGCCGCTGGAAATTCTTTTGTTCAGAAGTGGCAAGGAGATCGGGGCGGACAGCTCATCTTGGGTCAAGAACGAGGGGGAGGTCCAAAGGGCGCGAGTTTCTAAGCGTCTCGTTAAAAAATCGGGCTCTTCATCTTCTTCGTATTCGTAGTCGTCGTATGCGTAACTCAGATAGCGATCGATGCTCACTATGCGTAATGACAGTGGAGGCGGGGCGATTCCGGAATTGAGGGGGTCGCCGCCAGTGGCGCTCACTTCGTAGGCGTCTCCAAATCCGTCAAAATCGGTGTCCGGATTGTATGGATTGGTGCCCATGAGGGCTTCCAGCTCGTTGCTCAAACCGTCGCCGTCGCTGTCGCTGACGGTCATCACGACGCGGAAATACATCAGCGCGCCGGTGCCTGCGGCGGCGTTGCCGGCGTTCTCTATCGTGGTGCCGATCGGCGGCTCGGCGATGGCGGCGAGAATCTCGGCACGGGCGCCGGCGAACAGGCTCCAGGTTGCGTTTTCGGTTGCTGGGAGGCTGGCTGCCGTGGCGGTGGAGTAATCCTGGGGAGCGGGCATCGCCGGGGCGATGGAGACCCGCACGGTGTAGAGGACGCTCGGGGGCTGGAGGTCGTCGGTGATCTCTAAGTTGAAGGACTGACCCATGCCGTCGGTCATGTCGGTGGGGTCGAGCACCTGATAGGCGGCGCCGTCCTCGCCGTTCCAGCTGATCAGCGTGGTGCCGTCATGAAAGGGGCGCAGGAAAAAAAATTCTCCCGCCGGCGGCTCTGACGGGGCGGTGGCGTCTGCCGGGGTCGCGGCGGCGCTATCGTAGACAAAGGCTTTTACGGTTTGTCCCCAGCCGAGGACATTATTGATCTCCGTGGGCGACCAAGTCGTCAAATCGGGACTGCTTTGTAATTCGTAGGAGAACCAGAGGGCGGTTTCGAATTCGACGTAGACGTAGCCTTCGGCGTCTTGGGTGATGGCGATGTCTTGTGCTTCGAGCCACCGGGGAACAAAGGTGAGTGCGACTGCGACCGCTATTCCCAAAATCTTGCAAAGCTTTCTCGCCATGGCGCTCATCTTTGACTCTGCGGCGAGCAAGGGCAAGCGCATTGTTAGCACGATCATTAAAATTCCATAACCATTCAGGTCTCGAAGGGTCGTGCGCCAGTGTTCAGCAAGAGTCTGAACCCTCACCTCACTAGTATTTCCACACATCCCTTCCTTCTACATCGCCCCCAGCGGACGGCAAGTCCGCGCTCCAATAATTCTGTCAATTCCGTTCATTCTGTCAAAAAATTCGTCGTCAGATTTAAATTACAGAAGTTAAAAAAATACCAGAAGGCACCTGAATGGTTACGCCGAAGCACTAAAGTCAGCGCCGGATCCAAACGCTGGCCTGCGCCACGCTCCACTGGTATTTGCGGGCGTGTTCGCGGATAAGGAAGGGCATATCGCTAACCGAAAGGCGTTCG
>QIKC01000146.1 GCA_003232855.1 Verrucomicrobiales bacterium | reverse complement strand
GCGCGGCGGCGGGCAGGAAGAGCAGCGCCAGCAGGCCGGAGAGCGCGGCGGCGGTGGTGGCCAGCGCGAAGGTGAGCAGGGCGGCATGGGCACCGCGGCCTTCGCCTAGTTGGCGGGCGATCCACGGGATGGCGTCCGCTGGGTCGCCCGAGGCGCGCACCGGGGCGGGGGTGAGTTTGGCGATGAAGCGCTCCAGATTGGCGCGCTTTTGCTCGGAGCTAAGGTGCGATTCGTAGACGTCGCCGCCGGTCCACGCCCACAGCAGTAGCGCGGCGCCGGCCAGCAGGCTGAAGCGCAGCAGTCGCGATCCGCTGCGGGTGCGACGGAGTTCGGCGATGCGGGACTGTTGGTGGTCTGTCAGGGTTTGGGGTAAAGTTAGTCTTTGAGATGTCGGCGGACTGCGGCGCCCCACCACTCGATGAGGGCGACGGTGCCGAACAGCAGATAGAGGTAGGTCCAGACTTCGTGGTAGTGGAATTCGTCGGAGGCGAGCTTGATGCGGTGGCCGATGGTCTGGATGCCGATGAATCCGAATACCGCAGCGGTGCGCACCGCGCATTCGAGGCGGTAGAAAGTGTAGGATACCAAGTCGGGCAGGGCGCGTGGCACCAGCCCGATGGCGAAGGCGGCGATGCTGCCGGCTCCGATGGCGCGCAGCGCGTCCTGGGCGTCGCGGGCGTGTTCGCCGATCATCTCCGAGTAGATTTTGGCGAGGATGCCGGAGTAGGGAATGGCGACGGCGATCACCGCGGCCTCGCTCGACATGCCGATCGCGGTGATGAATAGTAGCCCCCAAATGAGTTCGTGGACGGAGCGGGCGAGCGCCATGGTGGTGCGGGAGCCAAAATAGAGCCCGCGCAGGACGATGCCTAACAAACGGTGGCGACTAAGGTCTGGCCACCAGGCGGTTGACGAAAAGAAGCTCAATAGGGCGCCGCAGGGCACGGCGACGCTCATCCCCAGTAGGGCGAAACGCAGGGTGCTCAAGACGGAACCGAGGGCGGCGAGCAGGAAGGGCGGGGCGCCGGGGACGGGTTGTTCGTAGTCGAGCGCGGGGCTGAAGGCGGCGGAGAGGAATTCGCCGGCGAGCTCAAGGGAGCCGCCGGTGAGCAGGCGCTGCGGGTTGAGGTCGAGCAGCCAGGCGCAGAATAGGGTGGCGAGCGTGATGCCGAGCAGGGTGGCGCGCCGCGAGCCGATGAAGCGCTGGCGGGATGGGGTGCTGGAGGGGTTAGCCATCGCGGAGCATCTCCTTTTCGCCCAGATCGTAGAGTTTTTCGAAGGCGGCGGCGTCGAGTTCGGCGGGGGTTTGGTCGAACTGAATGCGGCCGCCGCGCAGGCCGATGAGGCGGGGGAAGTGGGTGCGGGCGAGCTCGAGATTGTGCAGGCTCATCACCAAGGTGAGGCCGCGTTCGGCGGCGAGTTCACAGAGCAGTTCGACCAAACTGGCGGCGCGGGCGGGGTCGACGCTGGATACGGGTTCGTCGGCGAGGATGGCCTGCGGATTTTGGAAAAGGGCGCGGGCGACGGCGACGCGTTGCTGTTGGCCGCCGGAGAGCTGCGAGGTGCGTGCGTAGAGTTTTTCTTCGATGCCGACGCGGTCGAGCAGGTGGTGAATCTCTGCGAGCGCGGCTTTGGGCAATAGGAAGAGGTCGCGTAGGCCGCCGAGCAGGCCGCGCCCGCCGATGCGTCCGGTGGCGACGTTTTGCCAGACGCGCAGGTTGGGCACTAGGCCGAGGTGTTGGGGTATGGTGGCGATCTGCGAACGCACGGCGCGCAGGCCGCGTGGCGATAGTTGTGCGATGTCCGCGCCTGAGATTTCGACCGATCCGGAGCTGGCGGTGACGGTGGCGTTGAGCAGGCTGAGGAGCGTCGTTTTGCCGCTGCCGCTGGGGCCGACTAGGGCGACTCGTTCGCCGCGGGCGATCGTTAGCGTGGTCGGCGCCAGTGCGACGATTTGGTCATAGCGACGGCTGCTGCCCTCGAGTCGGAAGGCGTTCGGCGTGGTCGAAATTTCGCTGGGAGGGACGCTCATCGGCTCTGCCGTGCGGTGACAAAAACGGGTGTGGCTAGTTGAGGAGTCCGAGGTCTTTGGCGATTTTGGCGATGCCTTGAAAGTCCTCGTTCGTGGCGCTGATGATCCCGGATCGAGACAGTGCCTTGAGGAGATCGGGATCGGTGATGTCGATGAGTGCTTGTTGTAATTTGTCGATGAATCCGGTGCCGAAGAGGGTTTCCAAATCGGGGTGGGCGGTCCAGTTGTAGTCTGCGTAGTGAGGGGTCTTCCAGATGATTTTGCACTTGGCGGGGTCGAGGGTGCCGGCGGCGACCATGCTGTCATATTTTTTGTAGCTGAGTGCGCCGACTTGGAAGGTGCCGGCTTCGACGAGTTTGGCGGTCTTGTCGTGGGCGCCGGAGAAGCCGGACGGATGGCTGAACCATTCGCTCGGATCGGTGTCGGTGAACTGGCGGATGAAGTGGGTCGGCATGAGCCGCCCGGAGGTCGATTTCTGAGAGCCGAAGGTGAATTTCAGGTCTTTGATTTCGGTGGGGAACGCGTCGTTGAGTTCAAGGCCGGTGTCGGTGTGGGCGATGAAGTAGGAGATGTATTGCGGGTCTTCGACACCTTGGGCGATGGCGCGGGCGCCCTCGGTCTCGGAGCGCGCCTGGACGCCGGTGAGGCCGCCGAACCAGGCGAGGTGGATTTCGCCATTGACGAATTTCGACACGGAGGCGTCGTAGTCGGAGGCGGGCAGAAATTCGGTTTTTATTCCGAGTGTTTCGGCAAGGTAGGTGGCGAACTTTTCGAATTTCGCCGTTTGTTCGGTGGTGTTCTCGTCGGGGATCGCTGAGAAGCGCAGGACTTTAACAGAGTCGGCCGCCCCGGTGGGATCGCCCTTGTCGCAGCTGGAGACCAGCAGGAGGGCGGGGATCGTTAGGTAGGTAAGTAGGCGTCGGGGCAGCATGTTTTCAGTGTTGATCGTTCGTGATGAGTTGATCCTAGACAGTTTGGATGAGGGGGCAACTGTGATTATTCCGCTGTGTTTTCGGCGGGCGATGTGTCGAATCCCGTGAGCACGATTTTGCCGATGGCGTCGCCGGATTCGAGCAGTGCGTGCGCGGCGCCGACTTGCTCGAAGGGGAAGCGTCGTTTGTCGATTAGCGGCCGCAGCTGGCCGGTATCGACTTTGGCAGCGATGGAGCGCATGATTTCGCCGTGGCGAGCTCGGCCTTTTTGTTCGTCGTGCAAGATCGGCAAAACCATGAACACGACGTGCAGCGAGAGCGCTTTCTGGTGCAGGATGCT
>QIKC01000141.1 GCA_003232855.1 Verrucomicrobiales bacterium | reverse complement strand
GTCGGATTCAAATCAAACCGCCGATTACGCGGATTAACACCGATTTATTGGAGACTTCCGCAGTTTTTTCAAATTCGCGTTCATCTGCGTAAATCTGCGGTTTCCTCCTCCCCAGCCCGCCAGCTTAGATTTGGTGAAGCACTAGGCGCCCAATGGCCGATTAAGGTCAATCTCCACCATCGAACAAGGCCAGACCCGACCAATAATGATCGCATTCCCACGCAGCGAATAAATGATCTTCCAGCGGCGAAACAGGAGCTTCCGCCACTCACCTTCGGGTAGAGTGAGCTCCTCACTGCCCAGCTTGGGTTGTGCGATGAGTTGCTGGGCACGATCATAGATACCAAGTCCTATGCGTGCCGCCGCCTCTGGATCACGGCGTGAAATAAATCTTACGATAGCCTCGATGTCGGCTGAGGCGCGCTCAGTCCATTTTATTTCGAAACCCATTCTTCGACACGAGCTCCCATCTCAGCGTTGCCTACCAACGCGCCCGAAGCAATATCAGCTTCAGCTTCCTTGATCGCGTGGAGGAGTGCGATCTCCTCCTCAATATCGCGAATTTCAACCTCATCGGGGAGCCTGCGAATAACCGCAATCGCCTGATCTTTAACAGTCATTGTGAGAGTCTAAGGCGGATCTTCCGCCGGTGCAAGAAGGCGCTTTTAATCACAACGTCAAAGCACAGGGCATGCCCGAGGCGGCGGATAACGCGGGCTGCGGATGACGATCGCCGTCACGATGAACCGCCCCAGGACGGCCAGAGACTCTCAAGGCCTACCTGCGTGGGCTACCGGTGGCATCACCCACCCGTACTTATCTGCAGGATCAAGTCGGATCAAGCGGATCAAGTGACAGGCACTTGCAACGCCCCCCAGTAGCTGACGCTTCCAGCGGCAGACCCACCCCATCTGCTGCTGGAAGCAGCAGCCACAAAACTTCGCGTCCCTTCGCGCTCTTCGCGGATAAAAAGAACAAATTCTAGGCATTCTCGAACCGTCGCTTCGAGTCCAACCGCAGAATCTCTTCCCTTGGCGTTAAACGGCCCGGATGTGATCGATAGATCAATTTGCTATCGATCAAAATTTGCCATATAATGATTTATAAAGAAAAAAACAATCAACCATGCAATGGAACTGGCAGCAGAGGGCTTGGCCCGATTTTCGCTTTGATCTGGCGGTGACCGAGCCGCTTGAGCGGAAGTTTTTGCTCAAAAGCGGCGAATTATTGGGAGCGGCCTCCCATCTCACAGACGAGGATCATGATCAGATCCGGGTGCAGCTACTCAGTGACGAGGCACTTCTGACTTCGCGCATTGAGGGGGAGATGCTCGATCGCGACAGCCTCCAATCATCACTACAGCGGCAGCTGGGACTAAAGGCCGACGCTCGTCGCGTTTCGCCAGCGGAACGCGGCATCGCGGAGCTTCTGGTCGATGTCCACCGCCACTTCGATCAACCACTCACCCTCGTGCGACTCCTCAAATGGCACGCGCTGATAATGCAGGGGCGGCCAGACATCGAAGTGGGGACATTTCGCTCGGGCGGTGATCCCATGCAGGTGATGTCGGGGCCGATCCACAATCCAAGCGTCCACTATGAAGCTCCACCGGCGGCGAGAGTTCCCAAAGAGATGCGGGGATTCATCGACTGGTGGATGCGAAAGGGCGAGCCGTTACCGTGCCTAGCCCGGGCATCAGTGGCGCACCTCTACTTCGAATCGATCCACCCCTTCGAGGACGGCAACGGACGGATCGGACGGGCGATCTCCGAGTTGGCAGTTTCCCAATCACTCGGTCAACCGGTCATCCTGTCGCTTTCAAAGGTGATCGAGGCTGACAGAGCTGCGTATTATGACGGCTTGACCCGAGCCAGTCGCTCGCTCGATATCGGAGGCTGGGTCGAATACTTTTCGTCCACCATCCTCAAGGCTCAGGAGACGAGCCTCCGCAGCGTCGAGTTCCTGATCGGCAAAACACGTTTCTTCGACCGCTTGGGTAACCAGCTCAACCCGCGTCAAGAGAGGGCTCTGTTGAGAATGTTCAGAGAGGGGATCGACGGTTTCAAAGGAGGCATGAGCTCCGCGAACTACCGGGCGATTACCAAGGCAGCCAGTGCGACAGCTACCCGGGATCTGGCGGCACTAGTCGAGATCGGAGCCCTGAGCCGAACCGGCGAGCGCAAACACACCCGCTACCATCTCGCCTTAGTAACGCGTGCCAGGTAATTTCGAACAAATGTGACCAACGTTAGCGACACAACGCCACCTCCTCATATACCCCGCCCCATCTGCTGCTAGAAGCAGCAGCCACAAAACTTCGCGCCCCTTCGCGCTCTTCGCGGATAATCCTCCTCAGAAATTCCGTCAATTCTGTTAATTCTGTCAAAAAAAACGCCGTCCCCGGCTCCCGCCACCGATGTCCGCCTGCGGGTGAAACTTACCCAGCCCCCAGTTGGTTAATAATTTTTGCAGCAACCCACTTAACGTAAACAAGTTACAACCTAAACCTCAACCTCAATCGAAATATTTTCGAAAAAATAGCACTTTTATGTTGCGCAGCAGGCGTGAAACGCACAAGGTCACCCATCAATCGGATATTTAATCCGCATTTAACCCACAGCAACCAACAAACCATGAAAAAAGCCATCCTCACCTCAGCCATCCTCACCGCTAGCGCCCTGTGCGCCCATGCGACAACAACGTTTTACTCGGGAGTCACTGCGGAAGTAAATGTACCCGAGTTCTTTCCCCTCACCCAACTAATTAGCGGAAGCGGTTCCGGGTTCGAAGCCGCCTCGCCCCACGACCGACTTGGCAATCTCGAGTTGGGCACCTGGGTCACCAATGGTAGCGGTTCCGACTACTTTGGTACCGACCCCAGCAACCCCCAGGACCCCGGCGTCGGCCCCACCCCGGTCATCATCTTCGACCTCGGCAGCGACGTATTGCTCTCCGAGATCAGCACTTGGGGATACAACACCACCAACGGCAACGGCGCCAGAGAGTTCTCCCTGCGCTTCGCCACGGTCGCCGATGGCATGGGCAACTTCGCCGACTCCATCATCTTCAACCCGAGCTTCGTCGCCGACTTGAGCGCCACTTTGCGCGACAGCAACGTCTTCGGCCAAGAGGTCACCGCCCGATGGGTCGAGCTGACCATCACCGACAACTATTTCACCGATGCTCCTGGCGGCATTAGTGGCGGTGACCGCGTCGGCCTCGGTGAAGTGGCTTTCGCCATCCCCGAGCCCGGCTCCTTCGCGCTGCTCGGCCTCGCCGGTGTCGGCCTCCTCCTGCGTCGTAAGCGCAG
>QIKC01000283.1 GCA_003232855.1 Verrucomicrobiales bacterium | reverse complement strand
TGGTCGAGGGGCGCTCGCTGGCCGGCAAGCGCCGTGGAGTCATCGAGACCGGGCGCTTCCGCTACCAGGTTGGCGACCGCGTGCGCATGACGGCGCGCCTCAAACAGCAGGACTTTGAGCCGCTGGTCGCCGAGACGGTCAAGGGCGAGCTGCTGCCCCCGGACGGCGACGGATCTGCGATCACCTTCAGCCCTCTGGCCGGGCAGCCCGGTGTCTACGAGGCGGTTTTCGCCGCCGCCGAACAGGGCGCCCACCGCGTCACCGTGACCCTGCCCGGCGAGGGCGGAGAGACGGTGGAGATCGCCGCGAATTTCACCGTCACCCTGCCGCTCAGGGAAGTGCAGCAGGCATGGCTGGATCGCAGTCGCCTGGCGGCGCTGGCGCTCGCCTCGGGCGGCATCTATTTTGATCCCGGCGCCGCCGATGTGCTGGCGACGGTCCTGCCCGATCGCGTGCGCAACCTCGCTTTCGAGAGCCCGCCGCTGCCGGTGTGGGACAACCGCCTGTTATTGTATTTGCTCGCCGGGCTGCTGGCGATCGAGTGGGCGCTGCGCAAGAAGTTCAAACTTCTCTAACTTATATTTGGAAATCACCTGATGTCCCGAAAATCACCCAACGAGATCCCTGTGCAAATCGCCGCAAAGATCGGCGCGATGCGCCGGGCGATCATCCGGTTCTTCGCTGTCGATGGCCTGAACCGCGTCCTGCTGTGCCTATTCGCGCTGGCCGCCGTCGATTTCGCTATCGACCGTGCCTTCCGCATGGATCAGGCGCAGCGCGGGATTATGTTGGTGTTGGGTGTCGCCGCCATCAT
Source organism: Verrucomicrobiales bacterium (assembly GCA_003232855.1). GTDB lineage: Bacteria > Verrucomicrobiota > Verrucomicrobiia > Verrucomicrobiales > DEV007 > SZUA-55. The sequence continues at coordinate 2,498 of QIKC01000283.1, read as the reverse complement.
TTACGTGCTGTGGAGATATTTGCTGCGACCGCTGTTTACTCGACTCAGCGACGACGCGCTTTTGCTCCATGTTGAGGAGAGCCAAGGCGGGCTCGATGAGGGCTTGATCAGCGCCTTGGAGTTCTCGCGGATGGATGTTGCGGCAGGTGACAATGTTTCGTTAGGGATGATGCAGCAGACGATCGAGCAGGGGGCGGAGGCCGGTGATCGCATCGATTTGGCCAAGGTATTCCGTTTCCGCAAACAGCGCGTCAATAGCATACTGCTCGGCGTCCTCATGGTCGGGCTTATGGTGTCGGGCGCGGCGATTTCCTTTTACCCGCCGATGACGACTTGGTTCGACCGCAATGTGATGCTGGGCGACGCGCAGTGGCCGCAGGATTACTTTTTGGATATCGCCGGTGTCGAAAACGGCGTCCTGCGCATCCCTCGCGGCGATGATTGGACCATCTCAGCGCGCGTGCGGGAGGGTTATCGGTCGTTGCCGGAAGGGGTGGAAATTCAGTCGCGAACCGAGGCCGGCAGGCGGTCGGAGTCGATGGTGGCCACCGCCGACCGCACCGAATTTCGCGGCGAATTTCGTAATGTGTTAGAAAATTTTCAATTTCGCCTCATCAGCGCCGAGGCGGAAACGCCGTGGGTGAGCGTCGAACTGGTGCAGCGCCCGCGCATCGCCTCGCTGCGGCTGGTCGCCGAAGATCCCGCATACACTGGGATGGGGGTGCGCGAGTTGCCATCCGGTGCCGGGCCGTATTTTCTGTTGAACGGTTCGAAGATTAAGGTCGAGGGCACGGCTGATAAGGATTTGGCCGCGGCGGCGTTGGTGTTTGGCGATCGCCGTTTGCCGTTGGCGGTGGAAGGGAATCGTTTTGAGGGGGAAGTCGCGGCAAATGATGTCGAAGCGGGCACCTACTATTTGGAGATCGAAGATCGGGAGCGCATGGCGATCCCGGGTCGCGAGGGGCTGGTGGGGCTCGGCGCACGCGACACCGCGCGTTTTCGGGTGCGCATTAGGAACGACAAAAAGCCGCGAGTGAACGTCGCGCTGCACGGGGTGGGTGGCATGGTGGTGCCGGGTGCGAGGTTGCCTTTCAGCGGATCAGTGGAAGACGATTTCAGCGTCGTCGGGGTGAGTTTGCGCTTTGAGTGGAAACAGGACAACAGCGATACCGAGCCGGTGACGGGGGATATCGCCCTCGACGGGCAGACGGGTGAAATCGGCAAGGCGGAGGTTTCTCTCGACGGCGCGATTGAATTGCCACCGCTCGATATCCCGGTGAATGCGCGCATCAGCTTGCAGTTCGCCGCACGGGATAACGACACAGTGAGTGGCCCGAAAGTGGGCGAATCGACAAAGATCCTGCTGCGGGTGGTGGGGGAGGCCGAGCTGCGCACCGACCTGTTGCGGCGTGAGAAAGAGCAGCGGCAAGTGTTAGAGGAGATGCTGAAAAAGCAGGATCTGCTGCTGACCGATTCGGCGGCACTGGCGGCGGAATGCCGGACGATCGAGCAACTGGATCCCTCGCAGCGCGAGCGCGTGATGGGGCTGCAGAAACGACAAAAACTCATGGGCTCGAACTTGCGACCGCTGATCGCCCGCCTGCAGACTATCGTCCAGGAGATCGCCAACAATCGTCTCGAGGACGAGGACGGAATTCTCAAGGCGAGGCTCACCGATAAGGTCATCACGCCGATGATCGCCGTGGCGAAAGAGCTCGTGCCTACGGCGGCGATCGAGCTCGAAGCGGCACGGCGCGAGACCGATGCGGGCCGCCGTTCCGACGCCTTTGCCGCTGCCGGTTTGGCGCAACGTGCGGCAATCGACGCGATGCGTGAGATTTTGTTGAACATGGTGCGCAACGAGGGCTACCAACTGGCGGTGAATTTGCTCTACGAGATCCAGCGCGCTCAGGAGCGAATGCGCAAGATGACCGATCAGGCCAAGGAGTCTGCGCTCGGCGAGGTTCTCGGCGGAAAAGATGCGGCCGATGCCGAAGGCGCCGATGGGGGGCGGGAAGGTTCCTAAAGTTCTAGCAAACGTTATGAATACCTATCGGATCCAAATTTTTGCCGCTGCTGCTTTGTTAGCGCTTTGTCCGATCGGCTTGTCGGCCACCGACGAGCCGATCGACGGCACAGCGGCAGTGCAGGAGAGCCCGTTGGGCGTGCGCCAGCAGCGCATCAAGCGGATGGTGGTCGATCTCGAACGCCAGTTCACGGAATTGGCGCGGGGTTTGCAAGCGGAATACCCGGAGCAGGCGGAGCGACTCGTCGAGGCGTTCAAAGCATCGAAGGAAATGCTTTTGGAAAAACGCATGGATGAGATCACCGAGATGCTAGATTTGTCGAAACTTCACACTGCTGGCGAGGAACAGGAGCGGGCCATCATTGACGTCAAGGCGCTGATCGAACTGCTGCTCAAGGAGGACGATGACAATCGCGTGCAGGAGGAAATTGAAAAATTAGAGCGATGGAAGGAGGCTCTAGATAAACTGATC
>QIKC01000238.1 GCA_003232855.1 Verrucomicrobiales bacterium | reverse complement strand
GAACCTACGTTTTTATTCGCGGCTGCGCGCCGCCAATCAGGGACAGTGGGCACAGGTGGAGGTGTCTGAGGACGACGGCGCCCGTTGGTCGACTCTGTGGCAAAGACGCGGTGGATTTGGCACCGGAGATCGCAATTTCTCGCAAGTTAACGTCTCGCTGGCCGCCTATGAGGGAAAGCACATCCGCTTGCGCTTCAGCTATTTGATCACCACTGGCTTTCTCTTTATCGGCACCGGGCCAGTGTATGGTTGGTTTATTGATGACATTAGTTTGAGCGGTACCGACGAACGACTCGCCACGAGTATCTCACCGCTGACCGGTTCCGAATTCAACTACGAGCCAGGCGTGACCGGTACGGAGCGCCTCTATGTTCGTGGTCTGACGAGTGGCGGCGCCCTGCCCTGGGGCGCGGGTCTGGAGGTTACGGCGAGCGTCAACGATTACGCGCAGTGGGCGGCGAGGATCGAGTCGGAGAAGGGACTGTCCACCGGCGCGCTGAGTGACCCGGCGGGCGATTACGATCTCGACGGACTAACACAGGCCTACGAATACGCCCTAGAATCCAACGGGCTCGATCCCGCCTCCGGTGTGTTTTGGGGGCCGGAGGTGGTGCTTGTCGATGGCTACTGGATCTTCGATTACCAGGTGGATAGCGGACGCGCGGATGCGGTGGTCGAGGTTGTGGCTTCGACTGATATGCTCATCTGGTTTGGCGAAAACGAAGCCGGCCGACCGGCTGGCTTCGAAGATTTACTTATCGCCATGGAGCCCGGCGGCATCGAGCACCGCCGCGCGCGGGTGCCGGCGAGCACGGCGGCGGCTTTCATGCGGCTGCGGGTCACCGTTGTCGAGCCGTGAGCGCGATTACTCCTTCTTCGCCGCCGCGGCGTTTTTCTTCATCCGATCGCCGTGCTCTTTGTCGAGCGTGGCGTTCCAGCTCTTGAGATTTTCGGCTTCGGCTTTGAACAGTGCGTCGGTGGAATCGAGAATTTTGATTGAGACGATCTTGTCGCCCTTGGCGATGCTGTTGACCACGTCTTGCCCCTTGGTCACCATGCCGAACACCGTGTGCTTGCCGTTGAGGTGCGGTGTCGGGCCGTGGGTGATGAAAAATTGGCCATGGAGAAGACGCCCGGGCCGGCATGCTTGAGATCGGCGCGAAATTCGTCGGCGAACTTGTAACCCGGGCCGCTGCGGCCGGTGCCGGTTGGGTCGCCGCCTTGGATCATGAAGTTGGCGATGACGCGGTGGAAGACGATGCCGTCGTAGTAATGGCGCGCGGCTAGGTTGAGGAAGCTGGCTGCGGTCATCGGCACCTTGCTGGCGAGGATCTTGGCTTCGATGTCGCCCTTGTTGGTGGTGATGACGATGCGGATGTCATTTACCGCGTCCGTTTTTGCGTCAGTGGTGGCGGAATCTTGGGCGCTGGAGGCGGTGACGAGTGCGGCGCTGAAGAGTATGCTTTGGATCAGTTTCATGAGAATTGGATAGTTTTGGGAATTTGGTTGTCAAAGGCTCGATGAGCCGCGCCATTATCGCCAATTCCGACACCGATGCAACCTGTGGTCGCCAGCTCTGATCCTCGCAAAATCGTCCATATCGACATGGACTGTTTCTACGCGGCCATCGAGCTGCGCGAGCGCCCGGAACTGGTGGGGCGCCCGGTGGCCGTCGGCGGTCGCCCCGGCGGGCGCGGCGTGTTGACCACCTGCAATTACGAGGCGCGCGCCTTTGGTTGCCGCTCGGCGATGCCCGCCTTCCAGGCTCTGGAGCGCTGCCCGCAGTTGGTTATCCTACCGGTGCGCTTCGAACTCTACAGGGCGGAGTCGAAGCGCATCCGCGCGATTTTTCACGAGTTCACCGAGTTGGTCGAACCGCTCTCACTCGACGAGGCCTATCTGGATCTCAGCGCGTTGAATTCCTCTGGGGCGGCACTGGCGGCGGAAATTCGCTTTCGCATTCGCGAGCAAACGGGGCTCAGCGCCTCGGCGGGGATCGGGCCGAACAAGATGCTGGCAAAGATCGCCAGTGATTGGCGCAAGCCGGACGGGCAGTTCGAGGTGCGCGCGGAGGAGGTCGACGCCTTTGTGCGAACGTTGTCGGTGCGCAAAATTTGGGGCGTCGGCGGTGTGACTGCCGAGCGCTTGGCGGCGCTCGGCGCGGAGACTTGCGGGCAGTTGCAGGACATCGATTTGGCCGTGCTACACCGGCACTTTGGCAAGTTCGGAGCCGACTTGTTCGAGCTGTGTCGTGGCATCGACCGGCGCGTGGTGAACCCTGCTCGCGAACGCAAGTCAGCCAGCACCGAACACACTTTTCGCAACGACTTGCCGGATGTCGAAGCGGGGTTGCGCGAGCTGGTGCCGCTGGTCGTGGAATTGCTCGACGAGCTGCGCGCCAAGCATGGCGACCGGGCGGTGCGCTCAGCCTTCGTTAAAGTGAAGTTTGCCGATTTTCATCAGACCACCGCCGAGCGTCGTTGTCTGGAGGGGGCGCCGGAGGTGTATAAGGAGTTGTTAGAGGAAGCGTGGCGACGCGGCGGGGGAAAGGCGGTGCGCTTGATCGGCGTCGGGGTGCGCTTTGCGTCGCTCGGCGGGCGCGGGGCAGGGGAGCAGTTGGAACTCTTCGATTGAGCGCGCGCGGCAGGAGCGGCTAGTTGAAGTGGAGTTCCCAGCTGGAGAATTCTCCCTCACTCCAATTTGCCGGATCAACCCCGCTGCGGTCGATGCGATCCATAAATTTTTCCCCGGCGACGCGGACGCAGCTGGGGGTGTCGAGTTCCACGACTAGCATGCCCATGTAGTAGAGGTCGTTGAAGGTGGACACGGCCTCGGCACCGAAGGCCGCGCCGAGGTGCTCGCGCAGCAGAGTGGCTTCCGCTTTGCCGAGGAACAGGTGCGAGGGCTTGCGTCCGGCATGGCAGCGCAGATCGACGACGGCGCGTAGCGCAGAGGTCTCCCATTTGTCGATGAGGACGACGTCACGTGGCAGTTCGAGATGCGGGTCTGGAGTGGTGTTGGGCATAGGCTGGCATCATGCGTTGCGGCGGGCGATACGCAACTGATCAATGTGGCGTTAGTGCATTTTCCGGCTGCGGGTGCCGCTGACCAGCGATTCTCGGAGCATGGGAGAGATCCTCAATGTAGCCGTTTACCAGACGACAAATGTGGACTACTTTTTAGGCATGAACGAGCGAATTACCTTCAACCCCGACCAGTGCGGGGGACGCCCCTGTATCCGCGGAATGCGCATTCGGGTGAAGGACGTGCTCGACCTGCTGGCCGCGAAAGTCCCCGAGGAAGAGATTCTCGAAGACTACCCCTACCTCGAGAGCGAGGACATCGCGGCGTGCATCGGATACGCCGCAGCCGAGATCGATCACCCGATCCTCGTGGCGCAATGAGGTTCTTGATCGACGCCCAACTACCACCCGCGCTCACACGACTGATCGGCGACCACGGCCACACCGCTGAGCACGTCGCCGACATCGGCATGCTCGACGCCGCCGACTCGCCGATTTGGGATTACGCGCTGCAACACGGAGCGGTAATCGTGACCAAGGACGAGGACTTTCCGCACCGCTCAGGTCAGAGCACGACCGCACCGGCGATTGTCTGGCTGCGCATCGGCAACGCTAGCCGCTGTGCATTGCTCGAGTGGTTCGAGCCGCTGCTGCTCCGGATCGAAGCGCAGTTAGAACAGGGCGAAAAATTGATCGAAGTCCGCTAGGATAGCAGGGAAGCCTCTGAAGCTCTTCCTTTAACCGATGCTGCTAGTGTTAGGGAAAATCCTGCCCGAGGCTCCCACACGCCGCCTCGGAGCCCCACGACACCTGCCCGATCATTTCCTTCAGCGAGTGGTGTGGGGCATAGGCTCGGCTATCATCCGCCGGGGCGGGTCATACGGAACCGATCAATGTGGCGTTAGTGCATTTTTCGGATTGCTGACGCCATCGCCGCCAATCTCAAACTCGTTCGCCGAGCATCACTGGGTTTCAAAATCCATCGTTTGTAATCCGCAGAATCGGGCGGCTTCCAGTTGCCGCTTGTCGGTGGAGATAAATTCCGAAGATTTTAGTAATTTTGCGGTCGCCACATGCATTAAGTCGAGCGTTCGGCAGCCGGTGGCACGGGTGACGACCGGAGTAAGAGAGAGCGTCTCCTGGGCGATCCGATCTAGGGACAACTCAATTCGCAGAAACCGCCTCTCTTCGAAAAATTCCCGAACCATGCTCCTCGCTGCGGCAAGCTGTGCCGGGGTAATGGTTCCTCGGAAGCAAAGCGCTTGTAACGCATTCTCCATTTCAAGCTCGACCAGGCGCGAGATGAAAATTGGCGCCTGCCGCCTCGCGACAAACGCACTTACCACCGGACTGAGCGGCTCTTGCACCACCAGTTTCAGCACCACTCCGGTATCAAAAAACGGGTCGTTCATTCGCCA
>QIKC01000222.1 GCA_003232855.1 Verrucomicrobiales bacterium | reverse complement strand
CGCCGCCGGTGGAGATGAAGGTCATCTGGTCGGCGAGTCCGAATTTTTTGATCGCGGTGACGGAGTCGCCGCCGCCGATGATGCTGAGGGCACCGGAGCTGGCCACGGCCTGTGCGACGGCGCGGGTGCCGGCGGCGAAGGCGGCGATCTCGAATACGCCCATGGGGCCGTTCCAGAGGACGGTTTTCGCATCGGCTAGCACGGCGCAAAATTCCTGAATAGCCTGCTGGCCGATGTCCAGTCCCTCCCAGCCGTCGCGGATGCCGCCGCCGTCGGCGTAGGGCTCGATGTTGTTTGTATTCGCGTCGTTGGAAAAACCGTCGGATTCTAGGGAGTCGGCGGGCAGCAACAACTGCACGCCTTTGGCCTCTGCTTTTTCTAGCAATTTCTTGGCGATCGGGATGTCTTCGTCCACGGCGTAACTATCGCCGATGGCGTGCCCCTGTGCCTTGCGGAAGGCGTATTGCATGGCGCCGCCGATGAGGATGGTGTCGGCTTTGTCGAAGAGCGCGTCGATGACGCTTGTCGCTGACTTTCTTGCCGCCGAGGATGACCACGAAGGGGGCGGCGGGGCTGGCGAGTTCGTCTTTGAGATATTTCAGTTCGCGCTCCATGAGGAGGCCCATGGCGCAGTCGTCCAGGTGCTCGGCGACGCCGGCGGTGGAGGCGTGGGCGCGGTGTGCGGTGCCGAAGGCGTCGTTGACGAAGGCGTCGGCCAAGGCGGCCAACTGCGCGGCGAAGGCGGGATCGTTGGCGGTCTCTTCTTTGTGGAAACGCACATTTTCCAGAAGCAAAACGTCGCCATTACCGAGCGCGTTCGCGGCGCTGGCTGCGGCGTCGCCGATGCAGTCATCGGCGAAGGCGACCTCTTTGCCGAGCAGTTCGCCGAGGCGGGCGGCTACCGGCGCGAGCGAAAATTCTGCTTTGCGCTCGCCGTCCGGACGGCCGAGGTGGCTGCACAGGATCACGCGGGCACCGGCTTTCACGAGGTGTTCGATGGTCGGCAGCGCGCCTTGGATGCGCGTGTCATCGGTGATCTGGCCGTCGCTGTCGAGCGGCACGTTGAAGTCGCAGCGGACGAGCACCTTGCGGCTCTCGACGTTCAGGTCACGGATGGATTTTTTGGCCATTGCTTGCTAGATGATTGGGGTGAGACGGCGAAGGGCACCCCATCGCTGAGGTGCCCTCCGTTTGATTGTTGATGTCGGACGGGCTGACCTAGACGCCGGCGAGGAGGTTCATGGCGTCGATGGCGCGGTTGCTGTAGCCCCACTCGTTGTCATACCAACCGACGATTTTCACGAGGTCACCACCGATTTCCATGGTGACGCCGGAGTCGAAGATGCAGGAGTGCGGATTGCCGACGATGTCTTGCAACACCGGATCTTCGTCGCTGTATTCGAGGACGCCTTTGAGTTCACCCTCGGCGGCTTCTTTGAACTTGGCGTTGATCTCTTCGACGGTGGTCTTGGCTTTCAACTGCGCGGTGAAGTCGGTGACCGAACCGGTGGGGGTCGGCACGCGGAAGGCGCCGCCGGTGAGCTTGCCCTTCATTTCGGGGATCACCTCGCCGATGGCCTGAGCGGCTCCGGTGCTGGAGGGAATGATGTTGACGGCGGCGGAACGGGCGCGACGCAGGTCGCCGTGCGGGGCGTCGAGCAGGCGCTGGTCGCCGGTGTAACTGTGAATGGTGCTCATGACGCCGCGCTCGATGCCGAACGAATCGTTGAGCACTTTGACCATCGGTGCCAGACAATTGGTGGTGCAACTGGCGTTGGAGACAATGTGATGCTGGGCGGCATCGTACTTGTCAGAATTGATGCCCATGCACATGGTGAGATCGACGCCTTTGCCGGGTGCGGAAATGAGCACTTTTTTGGCGCCGCCGCTGGTGATATGCAGCTCGGCTTTGTCGCGAGCGGTGAAGAAACCGGTGGACTCGAGAACGATTTCGACGTCGTGGTCGCCCCAGGGCAGTTTGGCGGGATCGCGCTCTTCGTAAACTTTGATCGTGTGCCCGTCGACGGTAATGCTAGTGTCGTCGTAGCTGATCTCGGCATTGAGCTTGCCGTTGGTCGAATCCCACTTGAGCAGGTGGGCGAGGGTTCTGTTGTCCGTCAGGTCGTTGACGGCGACGATGCTTTTGCGCTGCTCGGGGGTCATCGCACGAAACACATTGCGGCCGATGCGGCCAAATCCATTGATTCCAAAGTTGGGCATAATATGAAGTCTAATCTCTAATTTGTAGTTCTTGAGGAAGGGCGGCTACTTAAGCAAAGCGCTCGCCGAACGTCAACTTCATCCTTTCCAGACAGGATAAAGCCGATCGAGGTTTTGACAAAATCTTGCCAACCCGCTGATTATAAACGAATTACAGTAATTTCCAGAATTACTCCGCAGCGTCTTTCGGCGCCTCTTCGCCCGCGTTTGCGGCGTTGGGGACGATGAGAGTGGTGACCGAACTGCCCTCGCCGAGGTATTTTTTGGCCAGCGCGTTGACGTCCTCGACGCTCACTGCGGAGTAGTCGTCGACCATCGAGCGCGCCCAATCCAGCCTCTGCGGGCGCTCTTGGGAACTCTGCGCGACGGTGCCCAGCCAGTAGCGATTGCTGCGCAACTGCTGGTCGATGCTGTTGAGCAGGGGCTTCACTGCGCGCTCCAGCTCGTCTTGGTCGATGCCCTCAGCGGCCAGTTCCGCGCCGATCCCGCGCACGACGGCAGCGATCGCTTCGGCCTGCGGCGGATCGATGGTGATCATCGCCATCAGATAGCCATAGCCGGTGTAGGTGTCGCTGGGGACGTTGCGGGCGGAGGGGCTGTAGGCCTCGCCGAGTTCCTCGCGCACTTTTTTGCGCAAGCGGTCGCCGAACACGGAGCCGAGCACGTTCAGTCGCCGGGTGCGGGAGATGTCCCAAATGTCTGCGGTCGGCCAGAAGACCGCTATCACGCCTTTGGGAATTTCAGAGTCGAAGGCGAAGGTTTTTCTCTGCCCGCCTTCCGGGAACGCGATCACTCGCCGTGCCGCGTAGTCCGTCTTCCGCGCCTGGCGTTTGGGTAGGGCGCCGAAGGTGGAAGCCGCCGCGGCAACCAATGCCTGTGGGTCAAAATCGCCGACGATCGATACCTCCATATAACCGGTGGCCAGGGGGCCGGCCAGCCACGCTTTGAGCTCATCGAGCGTGCGCGCCATGAGCTGCTCCTTCTCCGGGAAGCCGGCGCGGAAATCGCCGCTTTTCAAGAAGGGATCGACCTGATCCTTGAAGACGCCGGTCGGCGTGTGTGCGAGCTGGGTGAAGACCGGTTCGATCTGCTTCTGCAACTGCCGCAACGCCTCGTCGCGATAGCCCGGAGCGACCAGATAGGCGCAGAGCAACTGCAGCTCGGCGACCATGTCTTGGCGGTTGGTAGCGCCTTGCAAAACGAAGGCGTCATCGGCGACGGAGAACGAGGCGCCGACCGTTTTGCCGGCGAAGATGCGCCGCAGCTCGTCATCGCTATGCGCCACCAATCCACCGGCGTCGAACGCTCCGGAAGCGACGATGGCCAGCCCGGGCTGATCCTCCGGCGCGGTCAACAGGCCGCCACCGATGCGCACCGAGATAGAGATGGAGTCCTTTGCGTAATCGGTCTGCTTAAAGTTGAGGCGGACATTATTGGCAAAGCGCAACTGCGTGATGCCGAGGTCGCTAACCTCGTTGCGCTCGATGATCTCTCCCGGCGTGCCAAAATCCGTGTAAGCGAAGGCGGCGATCGTGTCTTCCACCGGCGGCGCCACGGGCTGCGCGGCACTCTTTTGATAGGCCGCCAAAATCTGCTTATCGGGATCGGCGATTTGCACGTTGCCGCCGACGAAAATCTGCCGATCAT
>QIKC01000120.1 GCA_003232855.1 Verrucomicrobiales bacterium | reverse complement strand
ACGCAGGAGCCCAAAGGCTCTTGAATAATTCTGAAACCGTTGTTTCCAGCGGATGTCTTGTCGGTCGCTCACGGGCTTAGTCTAGCAGGGATCCCACGGTTTGAAGAATGCATTCAGCTTGCGCATCCAGCGCCCGGATTTCCGCGATGATCTCCTCCGGCGCGCGCAGCGGCGCTTCTTCCTCGACGGTCGGGTTCTTCACCGAGAGATCCCACGTCGTTTCGTCGATGTCGGCCCGCTTCACTGACCAGCTCTTGTCCGAATCCGCGAAGGTTTTCTGGAGTTTCACGAACTCGGCGAGGTCTTTGTCGTTGAGCGGGTTGGTTTTGCCGAGGTTGCGGCCGGGATCGAGTTGGTAGAGCCAGATCTTACGCGTCGGTGCGCCTTTCTCGAAGAAGAGGACGACGGTCTTCACCCCGGCTCCCTGAAAAGTGCCGCCGGGGCAGTCGAGCACGGTGTGGAGATTGCAGCCTTCGAGCAGTTCTTTGCGCAGGGCCACCGAGGCGTTGTCGGAGTTCGACAGGAAGGTGTTCTTGATGACGACTGCGCCGCGTCCCCCTGCCCGCAGGGTGCGGATGAAGTGCTGGAGGAAGAGGAAGGCGGTCTCGCCGGTTTTGATCGGGAAGTTCTGCTGCACCTCCTTGCGCTCTTTGCCACCGAAGGGGGGATTGGCCAGGATCAGGTCGTAGCGGTCCTTTTCCCGCACATCTTGGTCGTGGTCGGCCAGGGTATTTCCGTGGATGATGTTCGGCGCCTCGATCCCGTGCAGGATCATGTTCATGATGGCGATCACGTAGGCGAGGCTCTTTTTTTCCTTGCCGTAGAAGGTCGCTGTCTGGAGCTTCTTTAGCTTTGCGGCGGTCAGTTTCGGCGGCGATTTTCCGTCGGGCCCGTAGCGGAGGAAATCATGGGCTTCGCAGAGGAAACCGGCCGAGCCGCAGGCGCCGTCGTAGATGCGCTCGCCGATCTTTGGTTTCGACACGCGGATCATGGCGCGGATCAGCGGGCGCGGGGTGTAGTATTCGCCGCCGTTGCGACCGGCGTTGCCCATTTTTTTGATGCGGCTCTCGTAGAGGTCGGAGAGTTCGTGCTTTTCCTGCTGGGAGCGGAATTGCAATTCGTCGATCAGATCGAGCGCGTCGCGTAGCGAGTAACCGGAGCGGAATTTGTTGGTGATTTCCGAGAAGATCTCGCCGATTTTGTATTCGATGGTGTCGGGCGATTCGGCGCGGGCTTTGAAGTCTTTCAGGTAGGGGAAGAGCTCGTTGTTGACGAAATCGATGAGGTCGTCACCGGTGAGCGCGGCGTTGTGATCGATTTCGCCGTCGGCGTTTTTCGGGGCGGCCCAAGTGGCCCAGCGGTGCGCGGGGTCGAGAATGGGTTCGTGGCGGGCGCCGGTCAGTTCGGCTTTCTGCCCTTTTTCCCGCTCCAGATCGTCGAGGTATTTGAGGAAGAGAAGCCAGGAGGTCTGCTCGGTGTAGTCGAGCTCCGAGGAGCAGCCGGCCTCTTTCCGGAGGACGTCGTCGAGGTTTTTGAAGGTTTGTTCGAACACGAGGGGCGAACTATTGGCGGCGGTGCTCTCGAATGCAAGGGAGGGCTGAATCGGTAGGGGGCGGGGTGGCTGAAAATCTTCTGAAATTCCTAGCTGCAAGTTCGCTGGAAAGGCGGAGGGTAGGTGCCTTAAACCCAATTTTTTTATGAGCGATAACGAAGACCAGCCTACAGAGAACGAAGAAAAGCGCCCCGAGGCGACGGATGCACCTCAGACGGAGGCCAAACCTCCTCGCAAGGCGGCGAGTCGGTCGCGGTCGCGCGTGGAGTCCGGTGAGCGCGATTCTGCCAAAGCGGAGCCGAAGGAGCGTGAGGAGCGGAGCGAGCGAAGTGAACGGAGCGATCGGGAGGGAGATTCCGAGGGCGGCGGTCGACGGGGACGCGGTCGACGCAGTTCAAGCCGTGGCCGCAGCGCCAGCGGTGATGCGGGTGGGGCGGGCGGTCGCCGGGAGCCGGTTGATTTGAAGGCGCAGGCGAAGATGGCTTGGCAGCTCTACCGGGCGGATGTCGCCGAGGAGGGACTCGAATTGGTCAAGGAGGCGGAAGGGCGGAAACTGGCTCAGCGCAGCTTCGATTTGGCGAGGGTCTTTTTGGAGGAGAAGGCGCGTCACGCGCCGAAGGAATAGACCGTTTGTGGGACGTTGGGACGGGTTCGCGGATCTGACGGTTTCTACTTTCCGAGCCCGGCTTTGATGGCTTTCAGGCTGGTGGCTTTGAGGGCGAGGGCGGCGGCGGCGTAGACGGCGATGCCGGTGCCGATGAGCAGGGCGAGGCCGAGCGCTTTCATGGCGAGGGCGCCGGTGAACCAATCGGCGATGAGCTGGTGTAGTCCCCAAAGTGTGGCGCCCATGAGCAGGGCGGCGAAGAGCATTTTCGGTAGGCGGCGCAGGGTGTCGGTGTCGGGGCGCCAGAAGCCGCGCAGGCCGATGACTAACAAAGCCACGTTCACCCAGGCGCTGACGGCGGTGGCGATGGCGATGCCGACGTGGCCGAAGAACGGGAACAGGGCGAGCGAGAGGACGACGTTGACCAGCACGGTGATGCCGGCCATTTGCATGGGACGTTTTGTGTCCTCGCGGGCGAAGTAGCCGGGTTGCAACACTTTGATCAATACGTAACCGGGTAGCCCGAGGGCGAATCCGGCGAGCGCGGCGGCGGTTTGGCGGGTGCCTTCGGCGTCGAATTCGCCGCGTTCGAAAATAGTGCTGATGATGGGCGCGGGGATGACGACCATGGCGATCGCCGCGGGTAAGGTGAGCAGCATGGCGAAGTCCATGCCGCGGGTGATGCTGCCGGTGGCGCCCGCTTCATCGCCACTGCGCAGCTTACGGGTGATGTCGGGCAGCAGCACGACGCCGAAGGCGATGCCGATCATGCCGAGCGGCAACTGGTAGATGCGGTCGGAGTAGTAGAGGTAGGAGAGCGCGCCGTCTTGGCCGGAGGCGATGACGGTGCCGACCACGAGGTTGATCTGCTGGATGCCGGCGGCGAGCACGCCGGGCACCATGAGGACGAATAGGCGGCGGATGCGTGGGGTGAGTTTGGGCGCCACCGGGCGGATGGCGATGCCTTTCCGCCAACAGGTAATATAGAGGGCGAGCAACTGTGCGAAACCGGCTGCGAACACTGCCCAGGAGATGACGAGGCCGATCGCGTGAAAATCGCCGACCAGCCCCAGCGCCGGTACCACGACCAGCAGCGCGGTAATGAAAATGATGTTCAACAACACCGGCGCGAAGGCGGGCATGGCGAACACTTTGAGCGTGTTCAAGGTGCCGCTGAGGTGCGCGGAGAGCGCCATGC
>QIKC01000052.1 GCA_003232855.1 Verrucomicrobiales bacterium | reverse complement strand
TCAAAATCGCGTCGGTCGGCATGAATCCGCCGGCCTCCGCGTTCAGTGGCAGGCCAGTCTTGGAACCGAACCCGAGGCGCAGCGCCATCGACGAGACATTCGCCCCGCCGGCTTTCCTGCCCACCACGTAGAACCAGGTATTGCACGAGCGCATCATCGCCCTAGTGACCGTCATTTTTCCCTCCGGTTTCTTGTTCCAGTTGCGGAAAGTCGTGTCGCCGATGCGAACCGAAGTCGGGCAATTGATCAAAGTTTTGCCATCGACCGCCCCGCACTCTAGGGCGGCCAACGCGACGGAGACTTTGAACGTCGATGCCGGTGGATACAGCCCGCGGAAGGCACGCGGGAACAGGGGCAGGTCGGGATCCTCTTGCAGCGCCTTGAAGTCCTCGACGCCGATGGCCGGGATCCAAGTGTTGATGTCGTAGGTGGGCACCGAGGCCATCGCGTAGATATCGCCGGTGTGGACGTCCATGATGACGAAGGCGCCGCGCTTGGTAGACTTCGCCAGAAATTTCTCGGCCATCTTCTGCATCTCGAAGTCGATGGCGGTGATCACATTGTTCCCCGGCACCGGCTGGCGGACCATCTCCTCGGCCAGTTTCGCCCCGTCGGTGGCGAAGATGTAGTTGATGCTCCCCGGCGTCCCTTGCAACTGCTTGTCGAAGATCACCTCCAGCCCCTCGCGCCCCTCGGTGATCGGCCACATCGGCTCGCCCGACACCACCGGCCCGCTAGTGGGCTTTGTCTTCCTGCCGACGTAGCCGACGATATGGCAGGCACTTTTGGCACCCGGGTAGAACCGCTGGTAAGTGGAAAATATCTCGAGACCCGGCTTCAGCTTTTCCTCGATGGCCTCCACCTGGGCATCGGTCAACATCGGCGTAAACGGCAGCGGCAACCAGCGGCGATTCTTGTAATGCGAGAGAACCTTAGAGTCGGCAAGCGACCACTCTCCGCCGAGAAAGGCTGACGTGTAGCGCATGCGCTCTGCGGCATAGGCGAGAATTCGCGCATCGGTCGCGCCCTCCAAATAGGGCATTTTCAGAGCGACGAATTTACCCAACATGTTCTGCGCCATCGGTCGCCCATCGCGATCGGTGATCTGACCGCGCGGCGCGGGAATCTTCAAGATCAGCGTCCGCGCCTCGGTGCGCGTCTCCCAAGACGCCCCGATCGGCGATGCCGGTGCCCCCTCCTCATCACCCTCCTTCTTGATAGTGATCGGCAACGGCGGCGGTTTGAACTCGTCCCCCTTTTTCTCGCCGCCATCCTTGGTCACCGGCAAGGCCCGTTCCACCGAACCGGGCTTAGTGTCCTTCGTAGCGTTCTCCTCCGGAGACGCTTCCGGCATTTTTGCTGGCGCTTTCTCAGGTGCAGGAGCGGTTTCCACCGGCAGGGCGCGCGGGGGACGCTGGTCAGGAGGCATCGTCTCCGGGTCGCCGGGCAGCAAGGGTATCGCGCGCGGCGCTGGCGTATCGGCCACCGGAGTTTCCTCAGGAACCACCGGCAGAGCCCGCGGGACGGGTTCCGAATCCACCGGCAAGGCACGCGGGGCAGGCTCCCCAAAGGTAGAGGAAACACCCAGCGCCAGCACAGCGGGGATCAGGAAACGCGGGTGGGGAAACACCCCTCACCGTCGAGCCACCCAGCGGTAAATCAAGCTCCGCACCCCGGACGCCTCCGAGGCCTCAACGGATCGAGGCCGTCAGCACCGCCCTCCCCGAAAAACTAAAGGAAAGAAAAAGCCAGACGGTCGCAAATGTGACAAAATTCATGCGATCGAATAAATTATCATTAACCATACGATCGCATGTAATTTCTAATTGCATGTGATCGCATATCGCGGAAAGTATCACCGTGAACATTAATTCCACGAGAGATCTAGGAGCCTTGATTCGGTCTCATCGCAAAAAGCGCAACTGGACGCAAAAGGATCTGGCCGAGCAGGTCGGTGTCCGCACGCTATGGATTTCACAGTTTGAGCGCGGCAAAACCACCGCCCAAATCGGCCTCGTCATCCGCACCCTGAAAGCACTCGGTCTTACAGTGTCGGCGGGGAATTCCCGGCCGACTGCCGCACTCAAGAAGGCAACGGTTGATCTCGATTCGCTCGTGCAGCCCCAGCCTGACGCCATCCTGTTCGCACGAGACCCCCTCCTTTGATCCATCGTTTGAAAGCGGCTCACCACTGAGGACTACGAAAAGGACAAACCATGAGCGAAGAACTGATAGCGCTATCCGGCGATCGTTTGGTGGGTCGGCTGACCTACAATAAGCACAAAGATATTGTCAGCTTTCACTACGATGGCACTTGGGTAGATCATCCGAACGCGTTCCCGCTTTCGCTATCGATGCCACTCGCCCAGCCGAATCATCCGGACGAGACCACCCGCCCATTTATCGCGGGGTTGCTCACCGATGACACGGACGCCCTCAACAAACTCGGCGAACGCCACAACGTTTCGCCGCGCAACCCGTTCCGACTGATGAAATTTGTCGGCGAAGAATGTGCCGGGGCGATCCAGTTCGTCCCCCCCGAACGGGCGACTGAGTGGCTATCGGGACAAGCGCCCCATGGGGTCGATCAGATCGATGACGCGGAACTGGCGGAAAGAATCCGTGAGTTGCTCGCCAACCACAGCGCGTCGCGCCGTCAGGGAGACCGCGGCCAGTTCAGCCTAGCAGGCGCGCAGCCAAAAATAGGGTTAGCCAGAAGTCCGGACACCGGAAGCTGGGGGATACCCGAAGGGGAAACCCCAACCACCCACATCTTGAAGCCGACCACCGGCAAGTTCTCAGGCTACGAAAAAAACGAGCACTTCTGCCTCCAGCTCGCAAGCAGCCTCGGCCTACCGACAGCGAAATCGTCCATTGAGCACATCGAAGGTATCCCGGTGATCATTATCGAACGCTACGACCGAACGACCATCGACGGGGAAATCGTCCGGGTGCATCAGGAGGACAGCTGTCAGGCTCTCTCGCGAATGCCCACCTCCAAATACCAAAACGAAGGAGGACCTTCCGCAAAAGAGATATTCGCCCTGATCCGAGAGCATTCGAGCAACCCGCGAGCAGATCAGTTACGATTCCTCGATGCCCTGATCTACAACTGGTTGATCATGGGGACCGACGCCCACGCAAAAAACTACAGCTTCCTCATCGCAGCTGACGCCAAAGTCCGGCTCGCACCACTGTATGACATCTCATCCTACATCCCCTATGAACTGAAGAACGAGACCCGAAAAACTAAGCTCGCGATGAAGATCGGTGGAGAATACAAACACTACAACATCGGCGCTAGGAACTGGGAAAAAGCCGCGCTAGAATGGAAACTTGATCGCGATTACGTGCTCGA
>QIKC01000216.1 GCA_003232855.1 Verrucomicrobiales bacterium | reverse complement strand
ACAGCGACGCCTGAAGGGCACAGCCGCTAAAAGCATCTAGCCATAACTCCGGTGCCCGTTCTCATCATCCATTCCTCCCCTTATTCCCATTCCTCCCATCTGAGGAAACCCCGTCGTAGCTATGCCGCAGCACCGGCCAAAACGGCGCGCCAGTGGTCGGCCTCGCCGGGGTTGCTCGATAGTACCTGGCACTTAATTCCCGCAATGCCCCCAAACCCGCAAATTTCCTGTTACTTGCCGTCTACAACCACGCGCCCTTCCCAAAAAAGCGGCCGCCACATCACTAGATAATAAATAAGAATTTCCATAATTTCATGATAGGTTGATAATCACTTTTTTATCGATAAATATCATGGGATTTACGGCGGCGGATATTCATCAGCACTTGGAGGGTAAAAAACTTCCGTCGCGTCGTTTTCGTCCGCTCTATTTTTCCGCCTTGGTGGCGACAGCTCTAGTGATTCTCTCGCTGGTCGTGTTCTATTTTACCCTCGTCGTCGCCTCGGCGGCGGCGACACTTTACGTCGGTTTTCATTACTGGAGCTGGGTGGATGGCGAAAACTCAACAAGAAATTGGATCGTACTCACCTTGTTCTATCCCATCGTTCTTTTCTTAGGGGCGAACATCACCTTCCTGTTGCTGAAACCGTTCGTCGCGCAGCGCCACGAGAAGGACTTCTGCTACCGGATCCGCCGGGGCGCCCACCCCGCGTTCGATGCCTTGGTGGATGGCATTGCCAAGCAGATGGGGATGCGCCCCCCCACGAAGATCTATGTGACGGCTCAGGTAAATGCCTACGCAAGTCTGGGTGGGGGGATGAAAGCAATTTTCGGGCGCGATTTGGAACTCATGGTCGGGCTACCACTGGTTAGTAATCTCACCGTTAGCCAGCTGGGCGGCGTCATCGCTCACGAGTATGGGCACTTCTCGCAACGGATCGGTATGCGGCTCGGACTGTTGATCTCCATGGTGACCAGCTGGTTCTATCGCGCGGCGTTCACGAGAGACAAATGGGACGCGTGGCTGGAGGCGCGGATGGGGCGCGATGGGGCTTTCGACACCACTTATATCGTGCGAATCTGTAATGCGTTGCGCTTCATTTTAAGGATGCAGGCCAAATTGGCAGTGGCCGTCTCCAGCTTCACCAGCCGCCAGATGGAATACGATGCAGATGTGCCGTCGATCGATTTTTGCGGCTCGGAAGACTTCGCCGAGACCAGCTTCCGCCTGGCCGAGATCAACTACGCCCATGACGTCGCCGTGGGAAACTGCAATGCCTTCTGGGAAGAGCGTCGCCTGCCCGAGGACTTCCCCTCCTTCACCGCCTCTACCCTAACGATGATCGACGCCGAGGTGCTCTCCGAGATCCGCGAACAGGAGCTGTCTCAGAAGGCGGCGTGGTATCACCAACACCCTTCCTCGGCCGCTCGCATAAAGAGAGCCAAGCGGCGCAAGGTCGATGGTTGCGTGCGTATCGGCGCGCCGGCGACAGAGCTATTCAAAGACTATGCAGAACTGGCCAAACTGGTGACGCACAATTTTTACGACGTCGATTGCCATCTCGAAGTCTTCGCCGAAAACCTTGTGCCGAATGCAAAATTCGTGCGCGAAAAAGATCAACGCCTCAGCGATCAGAAGCTGATGAATGCCCACTACGGCTATGGTGTCACCATGCTGTGCCCGATCGCCTTCGATCCCGCGCTCGCCGCCTCCGCGGCTCCGACGGCGGCTCTTTGGGAGAGGTTATTGCTGCTCAGAGAGACTCTCCCTAACGCCATCGACGCCTGCGACGAGACCTGTCGCACTTTCTTCAAGACGCATGTCGATCGTCTGATGATCCTCAAGCAGGCGTCGATATACACCGCCGCGCACATTTTGATCGAACCCTCGCGCTTTGGCATTCCCAAAGCGGATCCGTTCGTGATCTTGGAAGCTTCAGGCGCGGCGAACGCCGAGGCGAAACTGACCATCGAAACATTCGAGCAACAAAACCGCTGCCACGCGGAAACGTTCTACACGGTGCTCAACCTCCTGTCCCGCGCCGAGGTCTGCCCGCAAAGCCCGGCGGGACTGCGCGCTGCTTTCAACGAGGCCTGGGTCTTGGTGCACGTGTTCTGGGGATATGAGGGCGCGGCGAATACCTTGCGCGATCTGCACTGTGAATATGTCGCCTGTGGTCTGGTGATGGATTTCATCTTTTCAAGGGAGGACATCGAAGAAGGTTTTAGCGCCCATCTGGCCAAGGCGGCGCAAACCGTTGCTGAGCGTTTGCGGCGATCGAGAAGCAAAGCGATCGACGCCCTGCGCAGTGTTTCCTATCCCTTCGAACATGCCAACGGCTCAGTGAGCGTCGGCGAGTACGCCTCGATCATCCCAGGTCAGATGGAGGCATTTTCGACGGAATCACCGTTTCAGGAAGCCGGCTACCAAACCGACCTCACAGAGACAGCACTGAACCGGCTCGCGATCCTCTACCGCCGGATGCTAGAGCGAATGGCCTTCTTCAGCGAAAATGTCGAGAAACTCCGCCCCGCACCCCCTATCGCCACGCGCCCGGTCAGGCGGGAGGTAGAGGTATCCGGAGCCGAGGGTGTCGCGTTGGAAGCGTGAACTGTTGTCGCGCCAAAATCTATCTGAATTTTTAGGGCCGCCCGCTGATACAGAATAGCTGCGAAAAAGTGCGCACGTAAAGCCTGCCGTTCGTTGCGGCGGGGGTAGCGTAGATGCCGTCGATGCCGTCGGGGAACTGGTAGGAGCCTAGCGGCAGATATTTGTCGCCCGCTTCCAGCACCACCAGTTTGCCCTCTTTGCTACAGCAGTAGATCCGCCCGTCGACGATGATCGGCGAGGCGTAGGGCGCGCCGATCACTCGTTTTTGCCAAAGTAGTTCGCCGTCGACGGCGCGACGGCAACTCATCACGCCGCCGTCACTGAGCAAGAAGATCGAGCCCTCAAAGGCGATGCCGGTGGGCACGTAGGGCAGACCCTTTTTCCCGGCTTTCCAGGCGGGCTGCGGTTTGCCATCGATGATCTGCACCACCGTGGACTCTTTGCCGCCGCCGCCCGATCCGGCGGCGGTGAAGACGATGTCGCCGGAGATCACCGGGCTGCCCACACAGCGCTTGGAGAAGCCCGGGTCGTGCTCCCAACGGATCTTCCCGGTCGCGGGGTCGATCGCTGTGAGACCATGCGCGGTGCTACTGAACACCAGCTCGGCGGCGCCGCTGCTAATCGCGCGTAGCGTCGGCGTGCTGTAGGCGCCGGTGGATCCCGTCGTGCGCTTTACGCGCCATTTTTCTTTCCCCGTTTTAGGATCCAAACCGATGATAAAGCTTTCGCCTTTCTCGCTATGACTACCGATCACCAACATCCCACTCGCTAATACTGGCGACGCCGAACTGCCGTGTACGGCGGAGAACTCTCCGACCGTTTTCGACCAAACCCGTTTCCCCGCGTGGTCGATTGCCAACACTTCGACACCCTCCGGCGAGGTCCAGGTGACATAGACCCGCTGCGCATCGACACAGGGCGTGGAGGAGGCGAAGTCGTTAAATCGGTGTTGCCGGTAGGGCGTAAAGCGATATTCGCTGCGCCATTTTTCCGCGCCGTTTTCCGCCGATAGGGCGACCACCGAGCGCCTACCACTTTTGCCACCGCCACTGGTGGTGAGGAAGACCGTGTCCCCCCAGAGCACGGGCGATGAGTGGCCGTTGCCGGGCAAATCGACCCGCCATTTGATATTTGCGTCGGTGATCTCGACCGGCAGGTTTTTGGCATTCGACAAACCGCTGCCACCCGGGCCGCGGAAGCGTGTCCATTCTTGCCCGTCGGCGAGGGTTACGAAGATCAAAGCGGCGCCGAGCGCGAGAAGGGATGGGCGGAACCTCATGGTTCCCTACCGATATGCGGCACCAAAGCGGATTGCAAATCCGCGCTCCGTTTACTCTGCGCGCTGCATGACCGCGCGGATGATGCGCGCCTCGCCGTAGCCGAGCCGATCGCCAGCAGCTTCGACGACGGGGGAGAGCGAGTGGTCACCGTGTTCGGCGAAAAGTTCCTTACACAACGCGAATTGTTCCTCGCTGACCAGTTTTCGCCAGTCGATTTCCTCGCCCTCCTCGATGAGATTGGCGATGTGGTTTTCGATGGTCGAGGTGACGAGTTCCCGGCGGGCGGCGATGGCGGCCACGTCGAGCCCCTCTTTGTACAGCTCGTGGGTGGCGCGAACCGTCGTCGAAACGCCGCGCTTGATGGCGTTCTCGGGCGCGGGCTGCCGCGTTTCTTGCGCGGGCAGCGGCACCTTTCCGGCGGCCACCTCCGGGTGCGCGGCGAGGTGTTCGGCGAGGGCGGCGAGGAAGCGCTCGGCATATTTCTCGCACTTGTTCTGGCCGATTCCGTGTAGTTGCAGGAACTCGCCTTCGCTTTCGGGCATGTGGGCGGCCATGGCGCGCAGCGAACGGTCGGAGAAGACCACATAGGGCGGCACCTCGTCGGCATCGGCGACCTCTTTGCGCAGCGTGCGCAGGTGCTGGAATAGACCCTCGTCGCAAGGCATGAGCGAGGCGTCGCCGCGGCGTCCGCCAGCGGCTTTCTCCGGCTCGATACGAGTGTCTTCGTTGATCTCAAAACTCTGCCGTCCGTAGAGAATATCAGTGCCGCTTTCGGTCAGTTGCGGCACCGGGTACTGATCGCGCGATTGCTGTAATTTGCCCTCGGCCAATAGTGCATCGAGCATCGACCGCCAGTAGGTTTTTGGGCGATCCTTCCCCACCGCGTAGGTTTTAAGTTCGTGATGTCGGAACTGGCGGATCTTGGCGGTGTCGGCGCCAGAGACGACGTCGCACACGTGAACGGCGCCGAATCTGCCGCCGGTGCGCACGATGGCGGAGAGGATCATCTGCGCCTCGCGGGTGGCATCGACACGTTTGAAATTCCCGTTGCAGTAGTCGCAAGCTCCGCAGGAGGCCTGTGGGTAAGTCTCGTCGAAATACTCTAACAAGCGCACACGACGACAGGCTGGCACGGAGGCGAAACGTTCCATGGCGCGCAGCAACTCGCCGGCGCGCGCGCGCTCCGTCTCGTCGGCGACTTCGTCGATAAAGCGCCGCACTTTGACAGCGTCGCCGGGCGCGTAGAGCAGCAAGCAGTGGGAGGGTTCGCCATCGCGCCCGGCGCGCCCGGTTTCCTGGTAGTAGCTCTCGATATTTTTTGGCAAGTCGCCGTGGACGACAAAGCGCACGTCCGCCTTATCGACGCCCATGCCGAAGGCGACGGTGGCGACCATGACGGTGACATCGTCGCGGATAAAAGCGTCCTGAGTGCGCGTGCGATCGCCCGCTTCCATACCGGCATGGTAGGCGGCGGCGTTGATGCCGTTCGCCTTGAGCAGCTCGGCGGTGGCCTCCACGCTTTTGCGTGAAGTGCGGTAGATGATGCCGCTCTGGCCGGGGCGCCCGCGCACAAACTCCACCAGCTGGGTCTGCCAATCGCGTTTGGCACGCACTTCGTAAAACAAGTTTTCCCGATCGAAAGAGGCGCGCACTTTGACCGCACTGCCGAGTTCGAGACGTGCCTCGATATCCGCCGCCACCCTCTCCGTGGCGGTTGCTGTGAACGCGGCGACTGGTGTGTTAGGAAACAGCGCGCGGAGCTGACCGAGGAACAGATAGTCAGGCCGGAAATCGTGTCCCCATTCGGAGATGCAATGCGCCTCGTCGATAGCGAAAAAACTCGGCGCCCCGGCGGCGTTGTCGCGCAACGTGTCGGCATAGCCTTGTAAGGCAAGTCGTTCGGGCGCTAGGTAGAGTAGATCTAAAGTTCCGTCGCGGTAGGCGGCCTGCACCTCCCTAGCTTCCCCCGGGCCGAGCGTGCTATTGAGGAATGCAGCCTTGATCCCGTGCGCACGGGCGGCGTCCACCTGATCTTTCATCAGCGCGATCAACGGGCTCACGACCACCGCCGTGCCCTCCAACATGTAGCCCGGAAGCTGGTAGCAAAGCGATTTACCGCCACCGGTGGGCATGACGCCGAAGACGTCTTTCCCCTCCAACAACCCCTGCACCAATCCTTCTTGGTGCGGGCGAAAATTGTCGAAACCGAAAA
>QIKC01000207.1 GCA_003232855.1 Verrucomicrobiales bacterium | reverse complement strand
CAGCTTCGATGTCAAGCGAAAAATCGACATAATTCGTTTATTATCAATCAATTAACCTGCCTCCATTCGCTCCTTAGGTTGACGCCTATGGGGTCAGCGCCCCCAGCTACACGGCGCTACACCGCTGCGCCTAACGGCCGATCAATTGCTCGAAGGTGCTCTCAAGGGCACCTCGGGTCGCTTCCGCTTTTTTCTTCGGCAGAGTCTCGATCCCCGTCGCCGGAAGAACTCTCTCCTGCTCACGCAAGAATTCTTGCAAAGCGAGCCGCAGGCGCGGCGTCAGATCTTCGCGCGGATCATCGATTAGACCACTCAAGGACACTTTCGCCCACGAGAAGTCATCACTCTCCGCACCAAAAAATATCGGTTTCCCGCCTTCCGCCTTGGCCAAAATTTGCTCCGGCAAGCCCAGATCCAACTGTCCCTCCAACCTGCCATCAGCGAACACCACGATACGGCCACGCAACTTGAGCAGCGACAGGTGTTCGCCTCGGAGATCATACAATTCGACCCGGTCTGCCGTGCGCCGGTAGCGCCCTTGGAAAGTGCGAAACTGGATACGTGCCAACAGCGCCTCGCCGAGCGTTAGTGACAGCCGCTTGAGAATCCGATTGTTGCTGAACACGAAATTGCGAATCTCGAATTCCCCCTCCGCCTTCAGCGAACCCGCCTTCGATAGCGCTCCCTCAATAACGATGTTCCCATCCAGATCGCCCCCCACCTTGTCAGCCCAAAACGGATGCACGACCTCGCCAGGATCGATGTCGGAATATTCGCCAGAAAACCGATAGTCGCCGCTACCCATAAGGTTCAGCTGCCCCTCCAGGGTAAGCGCCCCATCATCGATGTGAAGGAGAGATGCCCGGCGGATCTGATAGACTCCCCGCTTCAAGTCGCCCGAAATCGCCTCGATGCCAAACTCTGGCCACCCCGGAACCGCCAAACGCCCGCCGCGGAAACCCATCCCGATCATCGGCTGCGCCAGATCACCATTACTGAAGTTGGATCCCGATATGAACGGCTTGGTAGACGGCACACGTCCGTCCCAAAAAAGGTCGCAGTCGGCGATTTTGATGCCGCTGATGTCGATGTTCGACGGGCTGCTGCCGAGACCGATTCCTGCGGCGAGCAACGGCAACGCCGGCGCAATCCCATCGGCAGCAGCAGCAGCGTCAACGCCGTTGGTGACGGCTGGCCCAAACCGTAGCGACCCGCTGCTGGCTTGGAGAGACTCCAAAATCCAGTCGCTAGAAAGCAGGGTCGAAGGCTTCAATCGCGTCCGCAGAGAGAGAATTTCCGCCCCGCGCATGAGCCCTCCATCGGTTCCAGAGACCACCGCCTTACGGCTGTTGAGGTTGAGACCGTTGAGCTTGAAACGACCGAACTCCACCTCTGCCCCCACCAGCTCCGTGACGCGTTCGCTGACGGCCTTGCGAAAGCCCTCCCCCCGCACCCGCGACAGCATCAACATATAAGCCCCGACAAAAAGCACCCCGAGCGGCACGCCGACCAAAATAAGCACTCTGCGCATCATCTTCACCCGCTGCTCCTTAGCCTTTTTCGGCTGGTGAGAGCGGCGTTTACGTCGGCGACGCACTTCGGTACCTTGTCTGGAACCGTCCGGCGCCTCGGCCACCTCGAGCCGCACCGACTGACTACCACTACCCTCGCCGCCATCCTGCGACGGCGATCCCCCGTCGCCCTGACGCTGCTTGCGCAACTTGTCCATCATCTCCTTATAGGAGTATTCTGTCTTGTCTTGGTCTGAGTCGGTCGGGTTCATTCTGTGGTTTTTTAGGGCTCTCGCGAGACCAACTTCGCAAGCTGGAGCGATGGGGCAAGGGCGAGTTCAAAACAATGCCGGAGAGGAAGGGGGGGGCGGAGCCAGGACGAATCCCCCGCTTCAGGAGCGCTCGTTCACCCGCTGCCCCGACGGGTCGATAAACGCTGCACCCGATCAAGCCCCTGCGATCTGAAAAACCGGCCGAAGAAAGGCACGTCACCGAGCAGCGGCACCTTGTCCTCCACATCCGTACTGCGCTCTTCGTAGAGTGCCCCGATTATCACTGTGGCGCCGTCCCAGACGCCAATGCTAGTGTTCTCTCGCGTCGTCCTGAACACCGGTTGCAGAATCCGGTTCTCCGTCAGCGTCACATTCTCCGGCATCCCGAGCGCGTTGGTCGCAGCAACGTTGATCGGAGAGCCATAATTAACAAAACCCTCGAAGCGAACCAGCTCCAACGCCAAATTGAGTTCGACAGTGAAATTATCCGGCCCGATCACCGGCTCGACCTCGAGATGGGTGCCCAGCGACCGAACTTCGAAGGCGGTCGGGTGGGCGGGGGTCACCGGAAAAGACGCGGCAGATGATGCGCCCAACCCGCCGGTACTGCCGCCGCTACCAAAATTTTGCGGAATTTCCGGCGGATCATACTCCGTGGGATAGGGAAACTCCCGGATCATATCGACAACCGCTCGTTGCCCGGAGCGCGTGACGATGCTGGGACGGGTCACCACATCGAGATCCTTGGACTGCGACAACCCGCGCACCACCACCTGAAATTGCGGGTCGGTGAAGGGACCGGCGACCCCGAACAAGGCGGGAGCCCTCAAGCTGGAGGAACTCGCCAGCACCCCATTTTGCCCCTGTAACAAAATGCGATCGATCGCGTCGCTCTGATTCGCCTGGTTCCCGCTGCGCAAACCCGCCGTCAACGGGTTCGCCCCCAACGGCACATTCGCTCCCGGCTGAACGAAAGGAAACTCGCTCACCCGCTCGGTAGTCGCGCCAGTAGTCGCCGAATTCCCAAACGTGCCGCCACCACCGAAAACGCGATTGGAACCCGGCGCGTTGAACTGCCCGAGCAACCAGTCGAAGCCCAGTTCGTTGAGTTCGTTCGTGGTGATGTCGATCATCGTCACGTGAACCTCCACCTGCAAGGGCACGTCGGTAAAGGCCGCATCGACCACCGCCTCGATCAGTTCGAGATTGGGCACGGTATTGCGCACGACCAGACTCGTGCCACCCCGACCGAGAAACGCACTGGCTCCCGGCGGGAACGTGACGCCCCGCTTCATCATAAGTTCCTTTGGGCCGAGACGCTTTATCTGCAAGCCGCGACCGGCAGCTGCCGCGTTCGTAGCAAAGGGATCGTCGACTCCAGCACCGTCAGCGGCGACCGCCACCGTGTCGAGAAAATCAGGCGGCACGCGAAAGGTCTTCGTCGCCATCGCCGTCGAAGACAAACTGCGCGAGACGATCTTCACGGCGAACGCGTCGGCCCGGAAACTGGTGCCCGTGTCCTGAGTTACATGCTTCAGGACTTCAGCCAGCGGGACATTGCGCAGGCTGAGGTTGACCCTAGCATTCCGTGCGACCTGGTCGGCGGGATCCAGATTGAGAACAAAGTTGATCCCTTTGCCGGTGACGTCGAGCTGCTTCGATTTGGCGGTCAAAAAATCGACGACCTCCTCAATAGTCGCGTCGTCGAACTCCACCCTCTCCAGTATCATCGTCTGAATTTTTTGATCGATGCTATCCAAATCCGAGCCCCCCTGCGGCCCCGAACCGACACCGAAGGCATTCGATATCTCGATCTCCGTCTCCCAAACCTCATCGACCTTCCGCAACATCCGCAAGCGAGTGTGATCACGCGCCGTTTTCAGGTAGCCGATCACCGCATGCTCCGCTTCGGCCATCCCCCGCCGGGCGGCAGTATTGTATCGGTCGATGCGTAAGGCCGAAGCGTAATACCCCTCCGCCGCATCGAAGTCGGCGAGCCGCATCGCCCCCTCACCCAACCCCAACAACCGCCGCACTTCCGCAACGTCCTTCTGATGCTCGGGAGACCTCGCCTTGTTATACCACTCGGGATCGGCGAGCCGGGATTTGATCTTGCGCGCCGGTGCAAAATCCGGCGCCACCTCCCGATCCAACACCCGATCGATCACCTGCCCCGCCTCGGCAAACTCCGCCTCGGCGATCAATTGCTCCGCGTACTGGGTCGATGCACTGGCAAAGCGGTTGCGCGCCACCGCCCTGATCCGCGCCGATGTGGGCGACGGAGTAAGCCCATTGTAAGCCTCGGCATACTTCGCGACTGCGCCGCTGAAATCTTTCGCCGCCAACAAATCATCCCCGGCCACGATCCGCTTCTCCGCCTCGAAAATTTGCCCCTGCCGACGCATCACCTCGCCCTCCACCGCACCGGAGACAGCGCCCGCCACAGGCGCGGCGCCCAGCGGCGAGACGAACACCCCTCCCCATACAACCACCAAGACACCAATCCCAACACCGCCGACGAGCAACCCGCGGCGGATAGACGACAGCAAGCCGCCTACACCAAAAAGTGTACGGTCATTCCTTGGGCAGATCGAAAAATACGGCATTCGGTCGAGGGGGCGACATCATAGACAAATTTATACCGCTTTGTAACGTCTAAATTTCACTTTTACGCGCATTTTTTGGACGCTCCAAAAAACCAAAAATTAGCAATCAACCTGTTGAACACGAACACCTTAACAGGGAATTTCACACTTTACCTGACAGCTAAAATCGAAACTCCTGCTGCTCCTCCCTGAGAACGGGCTGCTGGACGGCCCTCGACAGCACCCGGTATTGAAAAAAATTCGCCAATTCGGAAAGCCACCGAAACGAACCGAAGATTGGGGAACACAGGCGAGAGTAGAAGCTGTTTCTGTTCATGCGAACATAATACTGTTCAATGGAACAAAATCAAGCAATGCTCCACCCCGAGACGAAGATTTTCCAGTTGGAACGTGCGTCCCCCCACCGCAGGGTGCACGCACTCCGCCGCACACTATGTCCGACCTGCCCCGCAATGCCCGCCTCTTCGTGCGGTTCCGGATTTTCTTCAACTGCCGCTTCTACTACCCGATCTATTTCGTCCTGTTCAGCGACTTCGGTTTGAGCATGGCCGAGTTCGCCACCCTCAACCTGATCTGGGCGGTCACCATCGTCACCCTCGAAGTCCCCTCAGGAGCGCTCGCCGACCACCTCGGTCGCAAACGACTCGTCGTCGCCTCCGGAGTGCTCATGGTGCTTGAAGTTCTAGTTTTGTTAGTAACGCCAGCACACAGCTCCGCCGTGTTCTGGATGTTCGTCGTCAACCGCGTTCTCGGCGGTGCTGCCGAGGCTGCGGCCAGTGGCGCCGACGAGGCCATGGCTTACGACAGCCTGCCCAAGGACACCCGCGACGCGGTCTGGAGAATCACCCTGAAGCGCCTGATGATCGGCATGTCGATCGGCTTCATCATCACCTCGATCGTCGGTGCCGCAGTCTACTCTCAGGATTTTCTTAACTC
>QIKC01000278.1 GCA_003232855.1 Verrucomicrobiales bacterium | reverse complement strand
CCCCGGGGCGCCCCTAGGCTCTCCTAGGTCGATGGCGAGGTAGCAAAGTGGTAATGCGCCGGTTTGCAAAACCGGTATTCGCGGGTTCGATTCCCGCCCTCGCCTCCATTTGATAATCAACGAGTTACGCTACAGATACGGCTAACTCGCTGGTAACAGTCCAATTTTATCCATGCAAGTCTAGACGTTTCTGAACTGCCCAAGCAACGATGCGAAGTGGCAGATCACTTGCGACGACACTCTGTCTTGTGCAGCGATGAGACTCTATTATGCGTCACATCTGACGGCGATGCGTGAGGCTCACTCGGCGAACGGGACGAGAAAACTTAATAATGAGTTTGGCGACCGGAGGCCATGACAAAACACCCTATTTTTTGCATCGAACGAGCATCCAGAACCCGTGCTCGAGCCAAGAATAATAAAAAATTGCAGAAAGACGACCCCCATGAGCTTACGACAGGCACCCTATCGCCCCGAAGTATAGAACCATTTTTGGTTTACAAACCCCTAAATTCTGGCTAAATAGCCATGGCTAGAGCAAAACCTCGATCCCGGGAACTTGATGAGCCTGCTTTTTGGGTTATAGTAATTATAATTCAAAATGTTTGATGCGCTCTAGTTTCCAACACAAAACGATGATGACATTACAAGAGACGCTCAGCGATGGCCTATCCAACAAGGACTTCTCCGATTGCCTTCAACAGGGGATCAATCCCAATGGCAACGCTCCCGGGCTCCTTCTGGATATGCCCATCGAGCAGGCGGAGAAATGGGCAGACCTTGGCTACGACGTGGCAGTGAAGGCCTCACAGACAGAAGGTCAAGACTAGCCCCGCGACATTAATTTAACTTTTCCGAAGAAAAATCTTTAAAGAGCCCGCAATCGCGGGCTCTTTACGGTTATGGCAGACGAATTTGAAGAACTGGGGGTCTCGGCTAACGGGATCAGGCGATACGCAGAGCAAATGGCGAAGAAATTTGGCGCGCCGATCGACTATCAGGCACTGGAACCAGACATGCCCGCGTCGGCTGCGCTTGGATCCCACGGCGTCGCCATGAATCGCTGGAGAAGTGTCGAAATCCAGGCGCGGCTAGTTATCAAACACGGGTTCCGGAACGACGACCCCAGCCCCTTCAAGATTTGCTCCGCCCTCACCGTTTCCTTGCTAAAATCTTCACCAATCCCTAAGCAGATCCCCGACAATGCAATCACTGAGCGGAAACTGCATGCTATCTATCTCTATCGCAACAGCCTCGCCGCGCACACAGCCGCCACCTACTGCTTCCGCCTACTCCACAAGGCCAAAGTAGGGTCGGAAAACTACTGCCTCGAAAAGCCGATCCAACTCTCTCAACATTTTTTCCTCGATACCATCGCGGCGCTCATTTCCCAGGCGAAAGTCATCGATGACCACAATCTGACTAGCAAAGATCTCTCTCCCGCATTCACTCAGATCTCCCTGCTCTATGAGGCTGCTGCCTACATTACGAACCCTGATGCGATGAATGGAAACCGGATCGAGTTTCTGCGACCGCTCGAAAAATAGCGGCGAAATCCACGAAGCTCCTCTTCTGTGCGTCGCTAAATTTCCATCTGCGGCTTAGGACTTAGAACATGCGTCTAGGGAAGTCGTCGAATTCATCGCCCCCTTTCCCCAGCGAGAGCGCTGTTTCGGAGCACAATTTGACGCAGCCCACAAGTTGCTTTCCAACCCGCACTGTGCCAATATGTCGCGCTTCCTCGAGATCGGGCATGGCGGAACGTGCGATCCGCGCGGCGACTTTTCCCGTGGCGGCACACCCTTATGAAATCTGGTTTCGTTGACAAGCTGATCGAGCGCGTCGATCGCGTCGAACCGGTGGAGGTACAAGCCTTCCTCAACCGCTTGGCGGAAGAGTCCGGCTTCTTCAAGAGCGTGTTCGACGCCCTGCAAGAAGGCGTGGTCGTCGCCGACGCCGAAGGCACGATCCACTACATTAACCGCGCCGCTTGCCGTCTGTTCGGGTTGCAGGCGAACGACGCCACCGGCGCCCATCTGGGCGACAAAGTGCGCGGCCTAGACTGGACGGCACTGGTGGCTGGCGGCGCCGACGTCGTCTCGCGCGACCTCGAAATCTTCTACCCGGAGAACCGCTACCTCAATTTCTATATCAAACCGATAGAACGAAAAAGCGATGCCCAGACCGCCTATGTGATGCTAGTACGCGACACTACCGAGCACCGCCGCAACGAGGAGGAGATGATCGAATCCGAACGCTTCGGCGCCTTGACCATGCTCGCCGCAGGCGTCGCCCACGAGATCGGCAACCCACTCAACTCGCTCAACATCCACCTGCAACTACTCGAACGTAAACTCAAAAAAGCGGTGCCCGATTTGTTCGAGGCCGAGCTGCGCGAATTCACCGAGATCGCCACCGGCGAGGTCGAACGCCTCGACCTCATCATCGACCAGTTCCTCAAGGCGATCCGCCCCTCGCCGCCGCAACTGCATCCGACCGATATCAACGCGGTGATCCGCGAGGCCATGCACTTCCTCGACCCGGAGCTAAAAGACCGCAGCCTGGAGATCACTCTGGAACTCCACTCCGCCCTACCGCCGCTGCACCTCGACGCCGACCAGATCAAGCAGGCCTTTTACAACATCGTCAAAAACGCCGCCGCCGCGACCCCCCCGGGAGGCGCGATCACGGTGCGCAGCGATTTGGCAGACGAACACGTCGCCATCAGTTTCACCGACACTGGCGAGGGCATCTCCGCCGCCGATATGTCGAACCTCTTCCAACCCTACTTCACTACCAAAAAATCCGGCACCGGCCTCGGCTTGCTCATCGTTCGCCGCATCGCCCGCGAACACGGCGGCGAAATCGAGTTCTCCAGCGATGAGGGGCACGGCACCACCGTCACCATGTTCCTACCCCGCTTCACCCGCGGCATGAGGCTGTTGCCGCTCTCTGATGAACAGTGATCAGAAAGATGCCAAACTAAAACCCTTTCCCTATGAATACCGTCCTCATCGTCGATGACGAAAAAAATACCCGCGAGGGTCTACGGCGCTCGCTGGAAGACGAGCTCGACGTCTACATCGCCGCCGATATCGCCGGCGCGACCGACGTTTTGAAGAGCGAAAAAATTGATGTGCTAGTGACTGACCTGCGTCTCGGTGCCGACGACGGCATGACGCTCATCGACAGCGCATTGGCCATGCCCGACCCACCGGTCTGCATCATGATGACCGCCTACGGATCGGTGGATACCGCAGTAGAGGCCATGAAACGCGGCGCTTACCACTTCGTCACCAAACCGCTCAACATCGACGAGCTAGAAATGCTCATCAAACGCGCGCTATCGACCCGCACCCTGCGCGAGGAGAACAGCCGCCTGA
>QIKC01000269.1 GCA_003232855.1 Verrucomicrobiales bacterium | reverse complement strand
CGTCGATAACGGTTTGATGCGTATGGACGAGACGGCGGAGGTGGAGGCGCAGTTCGCCGAGCTGGGGATCGAGCTGGAGGTGGTCGATGCGGGCGAGCGTTTCTTGGCAGCCATCGACGGGATCGACGATCCGGAGGAGAAGCGGCGGCGCATCGGTAACTTGTTTGTCGATGTGTTTTTCGAGGCGGCGGATGATGTTCAACTGCTGGCTCAGGGCACGCTTTACCCGGACGTGATCGAGAGTGCCACTAGCGGCTCTGCGGCCTCGACGATCAAGACGCACCACAATCGGGTGCAGCGCATTCTTGATTTGCAGAAGGAGGGCAAGGTGATCGAGCCGTTGGCGGAGTTGTTCAAAGACGAGGTGCGGGCGCTGGGTGAGACCATGGGCATCCCTCGCGATATTCTCTATCGGCACCCGTTCCCGGGACCGGGGCTGAGCGTGCGGATCCCGGGCGTGGTGACGGCGGCGAAGCTGCGCATTGTGCGCCAGGGCGACGCGATTTTTATGCGCCACCTGAAGGAGAGCGGCTGGTATGATAAGGTGTGGCAGGCTTATTGCGGGCTGTTGCCGGTGAAGACCGTCGGTGTCAAAGGCGACGTGCGCTCTTACGAGTGGTCGGTGGCGTTGCGCGCGGTGATCTCGGAGGACGCGATGACTGCGGATTGGGTGGAGTTGCCGCCGGCTTTGCTGCGCAAGATTTCTAACGAAATTCTTAACAGTGTCGAGGGCATCAACCGGGTGTTTTACGACATTTCCACCAAGCCACCGGCCAGTATCGAGCTGGAGTAGGGGGATGGACAAGATGGAGCTGGGATGATATGATCGGACATTGCGGCCTATGGGGGAACTGAACCATTTCCGAACTTACGAGATCGCCGAATCTTCGAGCGGGGTGCCGCTGGAGTTGGCGCGCGAGGGCGCGCGCGTGGTGTGCCTGGGTTTTGATACGACGCGGCGTCGCTTCGTGGAGATCACCGCGCTCGGTGATGGGGATGGCGACGAGGATGGGTTCCTCGACCGCTGCGCTGCGGTCGCCGCTCGCTGCCACCCGTCGGTGGCGACGTTGGTCGATTACGGTAGCGAGGACGGGGTGTTTTTCTATGCCAGCGATTTTGTCGACGGTGAACCGTTAGGGGAGTATTCGGCGCGGGTCGGCTCGGTGCCTCCAGAGTTGGCGTGTGGTTGGATGTTGAGTTTGGCGGAGGGTGCGGCGGATCTTGAGGCGGACGGGTTGCGGGCGGGGATCGACAATGCCCGTGTCGGCCTCGGCGAGGCGGACACGGTTGTGATGAAGATCGTCGATTACGGGATCATTGCGAGGGAGGTTGGTGGTATTGGCGATGAGGTGGCTAGTGAGTTGCTCGCCCTGTGCAACTACCAGAGCGCGGGGGAGGAGCCGGTTTATCCGCCGGAGATCGAGCCGGTTGCGGCCGCTCTCGCGGGGTTAGAATCTGCGGCGGAGGTGGTGGCGGTCTTTGTCGAGCACGGTGTGAAGTCGGTGGCGGGGGTGGTTGCGGCGTCGCCACGGCCGCGTCTACTTTTTGAAAAAGAACTGTTTCGGCGGGCGAGACCGGAGCACGTATTGCCCGATCGTTACCGGCCAGTGCGTCGGGCGGGGGAATGCTCTGCCTATGAGAGTATCGTCGTCGATACCGACAGCGGGACGCGGTCGCGGATCGTGGTGCTGCCCCCGGAGCGTCTGGTGTCAGAGCGGATGTTGGATGTCTTTGATCATGCCGATTTGGGATTTGAGATTCCGGTCGGGGCGTTTTGGAAGCACGAGGATTTTCGATTGATCGCTGAGCCTCTGGTGGCGGGTTTCCACCTTGGCGAGTGGATCGCGGCCTTGCCGAGACGGCGCGCGCGGCAGATCGTGCCGGTGTTGGAGGCCTTGGGCAGCGCGTTGTCGGAACTGGAGGCTGCGGGTTTGAAGTCTCGCCCGCTCCATGTCGAGGACGCCGTCATCGAATTTTCCGGCCTTGCGGATGCGACGGTGGAGGATCTGCTCGGCGATGTGTCGGTGATGCGTTGGCCCGATTTCGTTTTTCGCATTCGCACGCACCCGACCATGCGCTCGCTGATCGAGCGCGGAGATGGGGAGATCCCGGACGGGGCGGAAGACGTGTTGGCTGCGGCCGGGCGCGGGCAGCCGCTGCCGGTGGGGGTGGTGTTTGCTTGGTATTTTAATTTGCGCAACCGCGGCCTGCGCTATCAGGCTGGCGAATTGGTGGAGAGCCTGCGTGAAGTGGCGGAGGTTACGGATATTACCGAGGCAAAGAATGCTCCGCCTGCGTCGACACGGGGCGATGACGCACCGGAAGCGGAAGCGGATTCCGAGGCGGAGGAGGAACCGGTGATCAGCCCGATCGCCGCCGCCATGGGGATCGGCGCCAGTGGCGACGAGGACGAGGAGGCGGCAGGGAGCGATGAACCCGAGGGGCACAGGCGCCCGGAAGAGGTGGGCGACCTGCTCGACGAGGAGCGCCCGCAAGGGCAACCGCGGTCGAACTATCTGTTGATCCTCTTTATCCTCATCTGTGCGATTGCCGTCGCTGCCGCTGTCGCCCACCTCACTGGGCGCGCGTTTTGGTTGGACTGATTCTTCCGTCGGTGCCTGTGGCGCAATCGGACGCAGGGGGAAAGAATGTCGTTGTCTCGATGATCGATAGGCGGAAGGGTGTGCGGCAATGGCTGATTCCTCGACTAACCGCGTGCGCGGGCAACGGATGCTTTTCGCGATGGCGTGCATCGTCATCATTGTTGGCGGTCTCAAGCTGGCCTCGGGTCTGCTGGTGCCGGTGATGCTGGCATTTTTCCTCACCGTCATCAGCCTGCCGATCCTGCGGGTTCTGAGGGCGCGCGGGGTGCCTCGGGTTCCCGCCGTTCTGCTGACCGTGGTGGTCGATATCGGCATCCTCAGCCCGATTGCCTTCGTCGGCATGAATCTGGTCGCCGAGTTTCAAGCCAAGTACCCGGCTTATAAGGTGCAGATGACGGTGAAATTCGCCGAGTTCGAGCGCTGGGTGGAGACGAGCTTTGACTACAAGATGCAGCTCGACCCGGAGAAGGTGCTGGTGGGGGTGAACGATGTGGTGCTCAATTTTGTCGGTGGCGCGGCCGGTTTCATGAAGGACTTCACCTTTATCCTGATCATTATGGTGTTCTTCCTCGCCGAGGCCGGTGGTTTTGCTAGGAAGATGGCGTCGATCCGCAATGCCCGCGGGCCGGATTTGGAGCGCTTCAGCGCCACTGCGAGCGACGTGCAGAAATATCTTGGGATCAAGACGCTGGTGAGCGCCCTCACGGGTTTGCTCGCCGCCCTGCTGACGTGGAAACTGGGGCTGAATTTCGCGCTGCTGTGGGGAATGCTCGCCTTCATTTT
>QIKC01000019.1 GCA_003232855.1 Verrucomicrobiales bacterium | reverse complement strand
AAGCGGCGGAAGCCTCCAATAAATCGGTGTTAATCCGCGTAATCGGCGGTTTGATTTGAATCCGACACTTTAGGCTTGTCCGACCACTAGCAGCCGATCAACAGGATATTGGGCCGCTTATCGTCCGCGCGGCAGGACTCGGCTGCGGCCGCTCCAACAGCACGAAGGGCGAGGATCACAGCCAGTCTAAATGTGGGCGTCATCATTCGTGGTTCCGGGTTCAGGTTCTTCGGGACGTGGCGACATATCAACATTGGCAGGTCACCGACCTCCATCTGGCGATTCGCAGATCCCAAGAGCTTTTCAACCCAGATGTTCCGGTATGACAAACCCACCACGACGGAGGACAACGCCCCGCCTGCCCGCAAAAACCCACTCGTCGAAATAAATTCATGCTCGTCATTTTGCGGCGGACATGATAGCATCTACAAAATGAAAGCTCTGATTATCCTCATATTGATTCGCTCTCTGACTCCCGTTAATGCTGATGTTTCCGCCTTCTGGCGGTTCGAAGGAGGCGCAGCTGACTCCCCGGCAACTACGCTTGCCGATTCTTCGGGCAACGCCAACACCGGGACTCCCACCGGTGGCCCAATTCACCGCACCTCAACCCCACCAAGGTATCCGGGACTTTGTAGTTCGCTCAGCCTCGAGTTCGATGGGATCGACGATATCGTAGAGATCCCCGACTCGGCCTCACTCGATTTCAGCGCTTCCTTCACAATCGAGTTCTGGATGCGCAGCCCCGGCACCGGTGCAGGGCAAGACCTCATCATCGACAAATCGCACGGCACCGACGGTTCCACCGGTTGGTTCTTCCAGTCCAGACCCGGCGTCGGCATCGTCGACTTCGGGATGGGGAACGGCGCCACCTTCCCGCTCGTCTCCAGCACTTCGGATCTTTTCGACGACGAATGGCACCATCTCGCCGGCACCTACGATGGCAATACCATCGAGTTCTTCGTCGATGGCGTCTCGCAGGGGACCATCGTCGCCGGGACCTATTCCGACAACGCCAGTCCCGTGCGCATGGGAAACACGGCTTCGATCAGCCGCTACTTCAAAGGCCATCTCGATGAAGTCCGCATTTCAGACGCCGTCCTACTCCCCTCGGACTTCCTCTTTGTCCCTCCGTCACCAACGACCATCGCTTACTGGCGTTTTGAGGAAGGCACCGCTGACTCGCCAGCGACCACGCTTCTCGATCTGTCGGGCAACGCCAACACCGGAACACCCTCCGGTGGCCCGATTCACCGCGCCTCGACCCCGCCAGGCTTTCCGGGCATCTGCAATTCGCTCAGCCTCGAGTTCGATGGGATCGACGATATCGTGGAGATCCCCGACTCGGCCTCACTCGATTTCAGCGGCTCCTTCACCGTCGAGTTCTGGATGCGCAGCCCCGGCACCGGTGCAGGGCAAGACCTCATCATCGACAAATCGCACGGATTTACCAGCGGTTTGACCGGTTGGGTCTTCCAATCCAAGCCCGGCGTCGGCATCGTCGACTTCGGGATGGGGAACGGCACCACTTTCCCGGTCGTCTCCAGTAATTCAGATCTTTTCGACGACGAGTGGCACCATCTCGCCGGCACCTACGATGGCAACACTATCGAGTTCTTCGTCGATGGCGTCTCGCAGGGCACCACTGTCATCGGGACGTATTCCGACAACTCCAATCCGGTGCGCATGGGAAACACGGTTTTGAGCAGCCGCTATTTCAAAGGCCACCTCGATGAAGTCCGCATTTCGAACGCTGCCCTGAAAGCCCCAGATTTCCTGCAGGGCATCCTCGCCGGAGCACTGAAAGGCAGCCCCTCCACGACCAGCGTCGCGATGGATACCACCGAGCACTTCGGGCTGCAATTCCGGCGCCTAAGTGGTGGCGCAACCGACGGCGAAAACGTCTACACCACCGACCGCTATATCTACACCATCGAGCTTTCTGACGGCCTCGGCGTATGGGGTTCCGCGGGCACAGAGATCCGCTACACCACACCCATCTACCACGGGGATGGCACCGAAACCGTCACCGCCTACCTCTTCGCCCCATTCCCAATCTCCGGGGTGAAATTCATGCGCTTACATGTGACCCTTCAATCCCCTTAAAGGGAAATTCGAAATTGCGACATCTCTTGGGGTTCTTTAGAGAGGGAACTGTTCATGGGACACTCCAGCATACCGACAACGGATATCTAAGCGCAAGCGGCGCGGACAATCCGTGGCGAATTACAGAGTCCCTGCCACAAGTTGTAGCACGCGGGAACACCCCCCTTTCTCCCCCTCTCCGATCTCCTCAACAACGTCATCAGGGACACCCCGCAATAAGCAAATGCCTAGCAGCAGCAGCATGACTGATTGAGCCGAACTGAGCCCTTTCTAATGTATCGCTTGTCAAAGACGTCGCCTTCTTTTAACTTTTTCGCTGCCTCCAGATACTTCTCAGCGCTACCTGGTATCGTCACTTCACCCAATATCTTGCCGTTCGGATCCTCCAGAAAAACGATGTAACCTCTGTATTTGTGACCATACATAGCTCCCCTATCGTCATACCACAGCTCAAACGGGTTCCCATTATAAGATTTTTTCTCACTCAGGAGTAATTCGATTTTAGTGAATTGTTTTTTATAAACAATAGCATCATCACCCGATTCGGGGCTTCTTCCAATAACAAGAATCGTCAGCTTTGCATCTACAACCGGGTAAACGGCATCCTGATTCTCCAAGCTCACTTTTATATGAATTTTTTGTTTGTGCTCATCGATATATCCCGACAATCTATCATCGTTTTTTGAAGTCTTTCCGGTACTCACCCGCATATTCATACGAGGCTTCTTGTTCTTCAGATATTCTGGAACTTTGCCTCTGTTGTTTTTCTTCCACTCAAGAATGTATTCCTGATCCTCGTCACTGAACCGGCTCAAAGCCACAGCAACTGTTTTACCATCGGAGCGCTTCAGCGTGACACTATCTCCTGAAACAAAAACAAGCTCGGCAACAATTTTCTGCCCTGTAGAAGAAGTAAAGTCCCGCGCAAAGCCCCTCTGGGACAGCCCACAAACAAGCGCAGCCGCAAGCAAGCCACTTACAATACCCTGCTTAATATTTGTTTGGACCACCGATACAGATTGATGCGATAATTGTGGAAATTTCATTGATTTTTAGGAGAATGTTATTTGGTGAGGCAACCCCGCAGTGTAGAAACTAAACGTCACGGCAATTAATACCACCTATTTATCTTGATTCAAAAAGCGGAGATTATTGCTACTGAAGGTGTACCTATTCAGGTCATCCATAAAAATCACTAAGTGTCGTGATTAACGACGTTTTTCATATAAAGTCACGAGCCTATAAAGAGACACCCCCCTTTCTCCCCCTCTCCGACCTCCTCAACAACGTCATCAGGGACACCCCGCAATAAGCAAATTCCTAGTGGTAGTGTCGGATTGAAATCAAACCGCAGATTACGCAGATTGACACCGATTTATTGGAGGCTTCCGCAGCCTTTTTCAAATTCGCGTTCATCTGCGTAATCTGCGGTTTCCTCCTCCGCAGCCCGACAGCTTAAATTTGGCGAAGCACCGAGCAGCCGACGTGACTTTTGGCGAGGACGACTGCCCGGTGAGCGACCAGCAGGCGGCACGCGCCCTATGCGTGCTGCGGGGAGCGACCGCCAAAGTCCTTTGCGGCGACCACCTGACGAAGAAACCCGCCCAAGGCGAAACGCAGGCTGGTAGCGCTCCACCCCGTGTTCCGATTCCCCCTACTCGTCATGAGTCCCTGTCATGATCTCATGCGGAAGGTCTGACAAATATCACAGATCGGTAAGATTTCGCTTTCCTTCGCCCCGTAGGCGTGACAGAAATCCGGGGCGGATCCAACACCGGCTCCCCCCCCTTACCCCCACTCATGGACCTCATCAGCGGTTTCCTCCAAATCCTCGGCAGCCTCGGCGTTTTCCTATTCGGGATGAAAGTCCTCAGCGAGGGCATCCAGAAAACCGCCGGCGAACGCATGCGCCAAATCATGGCGACCATGACGCACAACCGCCTAGCGGGCGTCGGCACCGGCTTCATCACCACCTGCCTACTGCAATCGTCCTCGGCCACCACCGTCATCGTCGTCAGCTTCGTCAACGCCGGCCTACTCACCCTCGTCGAATCCATCGGCGTCGTCATGGGCG
The DNA here is from genome assembly GCA_003232855.1 of Verrucomicrobiales bacterium. GTDB lineage: Bacteria > Verrucomicrobiota > Verrucomicrobiia > Verrucomicrobiales > DEV007 > SZUA-55. The sequence goes on along the minus strand of QIKC01000019.1, from coordinate 1,580 downwards.
CCAACCTCGGCACCACCCTCACCGCCTGGATCATCGCCCTTGTCGGCAAATTCAGCCTCGCAAAAATCGCCCTGCCCATCATCGGCATCGGCATGCCCTTCATCTTCGCCGGCAAAGGACGCTGGAAGAGCGGCGGCGAAATCCTCATCGGCTTCGGCCTACTCTTCTTCGGACTCGGCCTGCTCAAGGAATCCGTCCCCGATGTCAAAGAGGCACTCAACAGCACCGACGAGGCAGTGCGTGCCAGCGCCGAACACTGGCAGCACTTCATCAAGAACCTCAGCGGCTACGGCTACGGCTCGCTACTGCTGTTCCTAGCCGGAGGCGTGCTGCTCACCCTCGCCGTGCAGTCCTCCTCCGCTGCCATGGCCATCACCATCACCCTCGCCCTCAACGGCTGGATCGGATTCGAAGAATCCTGCGCCATCGTCCTCGGCGAAAATATCGGCACCACCGTCACCGCCTGGCTCGCCTCGTTAGGAGCCAACACCAACGCCAAACGCGCCGCCCGCGCCCATTTTCTCTTCAATATTCTCGGCGTGATTTGGATGCTCATCGTCTTCTACGGATTCACCCACGTCGTCCTCTACCTTGGCGAACACCTGCCCGACTCCCTTCGCACCGAACACGACTCAGACATCGGCTTCAACCTCGCGATCTTTCACTCCCTCTTCAACCTACTCAACATCCTTCTGCTCATCGGCTTCGTCCCCCTGATCGCCAAAGTCGTCACCAAATGGGTCAAAGACGACGGCGAAGACGAACACGGTCGCCTCACCTACATCACCTCCGGCATGCTCGAACTCGGCGAACTCAACCTGCCCGAAGCGGAGAACGCCGTCGATGGCATGGCGTCCCTCGTCGAGGAAATGTTCACCGGCTTCGTCAAAGTATTCGACTCGCCCAACACCGACATGTCCGAGACGGTCACCCGCCTCAAATCTCTCGAAGACGCCTCCGACCTGCTGATGGCCGACATCACCGAATACCTCATCAAGTGCTCGTCCGCCGAACTCAGCGACCGCAATGCCTCCTCCGTCAGCTCCATGATGCGCATCGTCGCCGAACTCGAAGAAGCTGCCGACTGCGTCTACCGGCTCATCAAACTCACCGAACGCCGCTACAACAAAAGCCACACCCTCCCTGAAGAGGTACTCACCGGCCTGCGCGGACTCTCCTCCACCGTCGGCGACTTCGTCACCTTCACCCGCGCCCATCTCAGAGGCCCCATCTCCCTCAGCGCGATCAACGAAGCCAGAGATTTCGAGCGACAGTCCGACGAAATGCGCGACGCCCTCAACAAGGCCGCCCTGCGCCGCATGCAAGACGGCGGCGACATCAAATCCGAAATGCTCCACATCGACATCAACAACAACCTGGAGAAGCTGGCCGACCACTGCCTGCACGTCGTAAAGAACGCCGCCGCCGTCGACGACTAAGCCACTAGTGCTTCGCCAAATCTAAGCTGTCGGATTGCGGAGGAGGAAATCGCAGATTACGCAGATGAACGCGAATTTGAAAAAAGGCTGCGAAAGCCTCCAATAAATCGGTGTTAATCCGCGTAATCTGCGGTTTGATTT
>QIKC01000268.1 GCA_003232855.1 Verrucomicrobiales bacterium | reverse complement strand
TCGCCGTCGCCGAAGATCATGGCGGGCATAAATTCGTCCGTCTTGTCGTCCGCATACTGCTGTCTGATGGCCTCGGAAGGCAGCACGTCACTGTGCGTGCCGACGCCGTTGACGATGGCGTCCCAACCAATTTTGGTTCGATCCCAGCGGCGGTCGCGATCCATGGCGAAGTAGCGCCCGACTACGGTGACGATGTGCGCGCCGACCTTGCCGAGCTCGTCCTCGCAGTGCGAAATAGAACCCTGGCCGTCGGTGGGCGAGGTGTCGCGACCATCGGTAATAGCGTGGACGTAGATGTCGTCGACTCCGGCCGCCGCCGCCTCGGTGGCCAGCGCCACGAGATGATCCTGGTGGCTATGGACACCACCGTCCGAAACCAGACCGATCAGGTGCAGGCGCGAGTTCTTGGCCTTGGCGAAGGCCTCGACGAGCACCGGGTTGGCCGTCAGCGCGTCGTCTTCGATGGCGCGGTTGATACGACTGAGATCCTGGTAAACGACGCGTCCGGCGCCGAGGTTGAGGTGGCCAACCTCCGAATTGCCCATCTGCCCGTCCGGCAGACCGACATCGCCGCCGCTGGCGCTCACTTTGGAAACCGGGTATTTAGCGAACAAATAGTCGTGGAACGGCGTATCGGCGAGCCACGTCACGTCACCGTTCGCCTCCGCGCGCTCGGCGCCATCAGGGTTGATGCCCCAGCCGTCGCGGATGACAAGAATACAAGGTTTTTTGGCCATAGGCGCAACCTCTAGAGCCGATCCTGAAATTCCCAAGCAAGAAATTCGCCACAGGGCAATGATCCGGACGGATCGATCGTCGCACCGTTCACTGCGCTCGCGACTTGCGCGCAGCCGATGTGAGGTGAAAGGTTGCTCCCTATGACCACCCGAATCCTCCCTATTTGCCTCGCTCTCGCCGCCGCCACGCCGATCGCGCAGGCAGCCACCGATAAATACCGCCTCATCTGGAACGACTCGCCCGCAACCTCCGTCACCGTGGCTTGGTGCCAGCTGGACGGGGAGGATGCGCAAGTTCACTACGGCGACACCGTGCGGCGAGAGCACACGCACGGCGTCGATCGCCAGACCACACACCTCAAGCTAGAGAGCCGTTTCGCACGCCTGCGCGACCTGCGCCCCGACACGGTCTACCACTTTGTCATCCGCGACAGCAATTCGGAAAGCCCCGCCTTTTCCTTCAAAACGGCGCCCGTCGGTGAAGCTCGCTTTTCGTTTGTCGCTGGCGGCGACAGCCGCAACCACCACAAGGCTCGACAGCGCGCCAACCGCATGGTCGCGGCGCTCAATCCCCTCTTCGTCTGCTTCGGCGGCGACATGATTTCGCGATCCAACTCCAAGGACTGGTCCGCATGGCTCGACGACTGGCAGCTCACCACCGGTGCCGATGGGCGCATGGTGCCGATTATCGCCGCGCGCGGCAATCATGAGGGAGCGAAGGACATCCATTTGCTGTTCGATTCGCCGATTCCCGAGGACTACTACGCGGTCGGTTTCGGCGACTTCCTGCGCGTCTACACCCTCAACAGCAACATCGTCCGCGCTGGCGATCAGGGCGCCTGGCTCGCAGCCGACCTCAAAAAACATGCCGCGACCCATTGGAAAATCGCCCACTACCACCACCCGTTCCGCCCGCACCATGCGGCCAAGGCCGAACAGCACGCGCAATACAACGCCTGGGCACCGCTGTTCTACACCCACGGATTGGATCTGGCCATCGAGTGCGACAGCCACGTCGTCAAACGCACCTGGCCGCTGCGCCCCTCGAACGCCCCGGGCAGCGATCAGGGCTTCATCCGCGACGACGCCAAGGGCACTACGTTTATCGGCGAGGGCTGCTGGGGCGCGCCGCTACGCCGCAACAACGACGACAAAGCCTGGACCCGCGCCTCCGGGAGCTTCAATCAGGTCGACTGGATTTGCGTCAGCCCGGAAGAACTCACCGTGCGCACGATCCTCGTCGATGACTCCCAAGCGACGAAGCCGATCGACAGAGATTCCCCCTTCACCTTACCGACGGGAATGAAAATTTGGCAACCAGAGAGCGGCGCGATCGTCACCCTCACCCCGCGCAACGCCGACGGCCGTTCGTCACTCGACGCAAAGACACTCGCCCGAGTCGAAATCATCGCCCCCAAATCGCCGTTCGATACCTCCACCGAGGTGCGCATCTCAATCAAAGGCGAGCCCGGCGCAGGAGCCAAGCTGCGTTACACCCTCGACGGCAGCGAACCCACCGCAGAATCACCCCGCTACCGCAAGCCGATCTCCCTCTCCGCCACGACCACTATCCGCGCCGCCATCTTTCGCCATGGCAAAGCGTTGAGCGCCACCGTGAGCGCGACGGCTACCCGCGCCGATAGCGAGTAAAACCCCACATGCCGCTAGAAGTCGCCCCCTTCCTCGCAACGACGATCCCGCCCGCTTGGCTCTACGGTTTGGCCGGTGGGTGCCTCATCGGCCTCGGCTCGCTACTGGCGCTGGCCGCCACCGGTAAGGTGCCAGGCATCTCCGGCGTGTTCGCACGGATATTGCGGCCGCTGGCAGGCGATGTCGGCTGGCGGGTGGTGTTCCTCCTCGGCCTGATCGCCGGAGCCGGCCTGATGTTTCTGAGCAACGCCCACGCCGCCCAGTACCGAATTCCCGAAGGGAGGAGTCTAGCGATTTACGTGATCGCCGGGCTGTTGGTTGGCTTCGGCACGCGGCTCGGCGGCGGCTGCACCAGCGGCCACGGGATCTGCGGCAGCGGCGCCGGAGCGCGCGACTCCATGGTCGCCACCGCAGTGTTCATGGCCACTGGTATCCTCACCGTTTTGTTATGGAACCTCACAGTGGGAGGCGGATCATGAGACAGTTCCTCGCCGTACTCCTCGCCGGCCTGCTTTTCGGCGCCGGCCTGGCGCTCTCCGGAATGACCGACCCCGGGCGAGTGATCGCCTTCCTCGATGTCACCGGCGACTGGGATCCGACACTGATGTTCGTGATGGGCGGCGCGATCGCCGTGTTCGCGCCCGGCTGGCTGCTGCTGCGCAAGCGCTATGGCCACGGCCTGTTCGGCTGCGCGCTCCCGGATCTTTCCAGCGGCCCAGTTTCCAAGCGCCTGCTAGTCGGCTCCGCCCTGTTCGGAATCGGCTGGGGCATCGGCGGCGTCTGTCCCGGCCCCGGGCTGGCCAACCTCAGCTTACTGCGCCCCGAAGCGATCGCCTTCGTCGCCGCCATGGCGCTCGGCATGCTCCTCGTCCAACGCCTGTTCAGGCTCCGGTAGGTAGCCTACGGTTCGGCTCAAAAACCGCCGTTACTCGCCTCCGGCGGTCGCCCAGATGATCGCGTTGCTGATCAGGTCGAGAAATTCCTTCGCCCCCATCGTCTCGTTGTGGTGGCCTAGAGTGGTGCCAA
>QIKC01000319.1 GCA_003232855.1 Verrucomicrobiales bacterium | reverse complement strand
GTCCCCTCGGAAAGGGAGTGCAGCTTGTCCTCGGTGAGATCCACCTTGGCGGGCAGCGCCTTCCTGACAATGAAATTGATCGTCACCAAAAGGGCGAAGACGATGACCACCCCGAGAGCCGAAAACAGCCAGCTGGGGATGGAGCAAGAAGATTTTGAATCGGTTGCGGCCATAACGGTAGGAAAGAGAGGATAAAGTTAAGAACGCTTAGCGCGGATGCCGACGCTGGTGAGGAACAAGCAAAAGCTCACCAACGAGACGTAGAATACGAGGTTCGGAAAACTGACTACTCCGCGCTTCATTTCGTTGTAGTGTGAGAACATGCTGAATGACGAGATGGCCTCGGAGACGCCGCCGCCGAAGACATCGGTGAAGTAATCCTGCACCGGTGGCACCGCGATCAGCAGCAACATGAAACACAGCGTGACCGAAACGATCAGACAGGCGACCACGCTACGGGTGAAGGCGCTGACAGCACAGGTGATGGCCAGGCAGGCCGCCGCGTAACAGAACGTGGCGATGTAGCCGCCCCAGATCGTGCCGTTGTCGGGATCGCCGAGGTAGGCGACGGTGATAACAATAGGAAAGGAACAAGCAATGGCCACTCCGATCACCGCCAACCCGGCGAAGAATTTTCCGACGATGGCGTGCCACGCCGCCACTGGCATGGTCAGCAGCAATTCGATGGTGCCGGTGCGGTATTCCTCCGACCACAGACGCATCCCCACTGCCGGGGCGAGGAACATCAGCAGCCAGGCGGGCCACATGAAATACGTGAACTCCAGCGAGGCGTCCTGCGCGTTCGGGTCGAAAAAGTTGCGGAACCAAAACGTCAGCGCCATCGACAACAGGACGAAGATGACGATGAACACATAGGCGAGCATCGAGTTGAACTGCTCCTTGAGTTCGCGCTTGAAGACGATCCAGATATTTCGCATGGCTGACATGAAATGGTTGGGAAACGGGGTTAGTCCGGGGTGGCTCAGGCGGATTTGGCGAGTTTGGTATCGGCGATGGTGATTTCGCGGAACACATCATCGAGGCGCCCCTCCTCGACCCGCAGCTCCTCGAGCACCAGGTTCTTGTCTTTACACAAATTGAAAATCGCCTCCGAAAGCCCGGTGTCCGCCTTGCGGGGCACCACTTGGCCGTAGAAGGACAGCTCGCCGGTCGCGGATTCCTTCACCTCGGAAACACCGGCCAGCGCCGCTAACGCCGCACGGATACCGGAGCCAGCCAAGCCGTTGATGCGCACCGTGATCACCCCGGCCAACTTCGATTTGGCCTTCAACTCAGCCGGGCTGCCATCGGCGACGACCTTGCCCTGATCAATAATGATCGCCCGCGTGCAGGCGGCTTCGACTTCTTCGAGGATGTGCGTGGAAAAAATGATCGCCTTCTCCTCGCCCATCCTGCGGATCAGATTGCGCACCTCCTGCTTCTGGTTGGGATCGAGGCCATCGGTGGGCTCGTCGAGGATGAGCACATCCGGGTCGTGCAGAATCGACTGCGCCAGACAGGTGCGGTGGCGATAGCCCTTGGAAAGTGTGTCGATGCTCTGGTTGCGCACCGGATCCAGAAAGCAAATATCCAACGCCCTATCAACGGCAGCGGCGTTCTCGCGCCCCGACATACCACGCAGCTCGGCGATAAACGCCAAGAACGAGGAGACGCTCATGTCGGCATAAAGCGGGGCGGATTCCGGCAGGTAGCCGATCCTCTTCTTCGCCGCGATCGGCTGCGCGATGACGTCGATCCCGTCGATCGTCACCGATCCCGCACTGGGAGGAAGAAACCCCGTCACCATGCGCATGGTGGTCGATTTTCCCGCGCCGTTGGGGCCGAGGAATCCGAGAACCTCGCCGCGCCCCACCTTGAACGAGACATCGTCCACGGCCAGCTTCGACCCGAATCGTTTCGAGAGACTCTTCACTTCAATCATGCTGTGTCGTTCTGGCTAGTGTTTGGAAAGGCGGCCCGGGTGGCGCGTGACTTAACTAGATGGATCAACGATGCTCAAGTAGGATTTTGTCTACCGGATCGCGCAAATACTGGCGGATATTTTCCCTCGATTTTCACGCCACCATCGGGCACCCTCCCCACCGATGAAATTGATCTCTTGGAACGTCAACGGGCTGCGCGCCGCTCTAGGCAAGGGCTTTCGCGAATTTTTCGAAGAACAGGACGCCGATTTCATCTGCCTACAAGAGACCAAAGCGCGACCGGAGCAGGTCGATCTCGCTTGGATGCAAGGGTACCACGCCTTCTGGAACAGCGCCGAAAAGGCGGGATATTCTGGGACGGCGATCTTTTGCAAGCAGGAGCCCGAACTGGCCAGCTACGGAATCGGTATCCCGGAACACGACAAGGAGGGGCGCGTCATCACCCTAAAATTCGACGCGTTTTATCTAGTGAACGTCTATACCCCCAACGCCCAAAACGAACTGCGACGACTCCCCTATCGCGAGACCTGGGACCGGGACTTCCTCAACTACCTCAAGGAACTCGAAACCGATCGCCCAGTGATACTCTGCGGCGACCTCAACGTCGCCCACCAAGAAATCGACGTCGCCCGCCCAAAAGCGAACCGCAATAACCCCGGCTTTAGCGACAGCGAACGAGCCGGGTTCTCCACTCTCCTAGAGGCCGGCTTCATCGACACCTTTCGCGAGTTCGAGCCAGGTGGCGACCACTACTCCTGGTGGAGCTACCGAGCGGGTGCCCGCGCCCGCAACGTCGGCTGGCGCATCGATTATTGGTGCATCTCCCCGCTCCTGCGCGAGCGCCTCTCCAGCGCCCGCATCCTACCCGAAGTCATGGGATCGGACCATTGCCCGGTTCTCATGGAACTCAGTTAATCGCTCACAGCATTCGACATCATGCCCCAATACTCCATCGACCCCACCGAACTACAGAGCGAAATCAGCGCACTGCCGATCACTTGCAACCCGCTGCCCTCGCCCGCCGATAAGCAACTCACCCAAGCGGATCAGTGCCTAGTGTCGGAGATTTTTCCCCAACTTATAGAGGGCAGCAGCGACGCAATCCGTACACTCAAAGGTTTGATTAAACGGTATCCAGAAGTGCCCTCCTTGAAGAGCCATCTCTGCGCCGCCTACCAAAGAGCAGGGCGATCCCGCCAGAGCGAGAAGATAGTCGACCTTCTCCGCCGCGAAAACCCAGACTACCTCTTCGGTCATCTGAACTACGCGGGAAGTCTCGTCGATAATCCAAAATCCCGGCAGCGCATCCCCGAAATCCTCGGCGAAACATTGCGCCTCCGCGACTTCAAACCCGACGTGGAGTTATTCCACGAATCCGAAGTTCAGGGCTACTACAATATCGTAGCGCATTTCCACCTCGAGGAGGGACGACCCGACTCGGCTATGGCCATCTGCAAGCAACTGCTCGCATTCCCA
>QIKC01000131.1 GCA_003232855.1 Verrucomicrobiales bacterium | reverse complement strand
AATGCACGCAAATGGCGAATATTTTTACGAAATTTGTCATTCCTGCAGGAAAACCCCTTCACCTGAAGACAAACCAGACGGACGGCACCAACGACGATTCCGAGTAACTCAGCGCCCCAAATCCGAGCAGGAAGCAGAGCGACGTGGCGCAAGCCTCTCTGCTTGCCGCCTCCCATCACTAGGCATGCAAGCAAGGATGCTTGCCTTTAGTCGCCTGAAAGAACTCCTCGACGAACGCCCGTGGCCAATCGCCAGGCCGTCGCAGCCACTTGTGACCCGTCTTACGTGACACTCCGAACTTCTCACAGAGCTCCGTTACGGTGTAGCGACCGTTTACGGCCAAACTTACAAATTGCTGTTTTTGTTCCATCGATAACACGGCCTTTCCAAGGCATTCTCCCAGTCTAACGTGTAACCTATGTCCCCGGTCAGTTTGTTACCCATGTTCCCGTCCGTTCCATCTCCGACGATGTCTACGAGAAACCGCAAAAGAGCTCCCAGAATGCAACGGCAGCATGATGACGCCGACCACCGAGCCCGACACTCCACTGCGTGTCGATCCTTCCGTTCCAGCTTCAAAAATGAGGGTTCAAATGAAACCCATTTTGACAGACAAACCAATGCGAACTAACACTTACCCACGCTCCGCCACCATAGCTTGACTTAACGTTCCGCTGGCCGAAACTCGGGAGCCACCTCAATCGTGATGAAAAAATTACTACCCTCCCTTGCCATTTTCCTCTCAACCGCTATTTCCAGCACCGCTGTCACACTGATCGAACAGCCTATCGACCAGCGTGTGATCGAGATGGAATTCGTCAATTGGGGGAATATTGGCGCTTCGAAAAACCGGCTGTGGGTAATTTTTGACTTCGGAACCGATCAGCTCCACGTCGGCGACCGGATCGACATGATGACCGGATCGACATGATCCTTTACGAAGATTCCATCGATGACACCCCTTTGATTAGTTTGAAATTTGATGGGTCACAATCGTCCAACGGCTATGCGTTTGGGTATGACCGGGAAGAAAATTTCCAAGACGGCCAAGCGATCATATCGCTCACACTCTACGCTGGTTCCATCACCTTTGATCGAATCTTTGCCGAGACCATCATCGATGGCGAACGGTACCAATTTGACAGCGGCCCGTTCGCACTCGTTCCCGAACCCTCTTCGATTTCCCTGTTTTTCCTTACCGCTCTATGTGCCTGCCGCCGCCGTGTAGTTTCCCCAAAACAGTCACCGAATATCATCGCGGAGAAGGATGCTGGCAACGCTGTTCAGTCGTAGGGGAGAAATTGACACTAAAAGCTAAGCCGCGCGAGGCGCTGCACCGTTTTTAACGGTCTCTCAATCACCTACATGCTGAAGCTCTTACCGAGGTAGAGCTTGCGCGCCTCGGGGCTTTTGACCAAATCATCGCGAGAGCCCTCCATGAGCACTTTGCCCTCGTAGAGAAGGTAAGCGCGATCGACGATGCCGAGCGTCTCGCGGACGTTGTGGTCGGTGATGAGAATCGCCAACCCCTGCTCACGCAAATCGCAGATAATTTCCTGAATTTCGCCGACGGCGATCGGATCGACGCCGGAGAAAGGCTCGTCGAGCATCAACAATTTCGGATTGGTCACCAACGACCGGGCGATAGTGAGGCGACGTTTTTCGCCACCGGAGAGAGTAATGGCGATGTTTTTGGCGAGCTTTTCGATCCCGAAGCGGCGCATCAGTTCCTGGCAGCGGTCGCGGCGCTCGGAGGCGCTGTATTTCTGGGTTTCGAGCACCGCCATGATATTTTGCTCCACGGTCAGCTTGCGAAAAATCGATTCTTCCTGTGGCAGGTAGCCCATGCCGAGAAGCGCGCGGCGGTACATCGGCTGGCGGGTGGCGTCGGCGCCATCGAATTCGACCCGGCCGCCATTGGGCTGCACGAGGCCGACGATCATGTAGAACGAGGTGGTTTTACCCGCGCCGTTGGGACCGAGGAGACCGACGATCTCCTTGCGCCGGACATTGATGTCCACACCATCGACCACAGCGCGACCATCGTAGATTTTGACCAAACCCCGCGTCTGCAACAGCACCTCGCCAGAAACTTTTTGTTTCTGGCGCTGCGGAACCGGTTGCGGAGCCGGCTGCGCCGAAATCGCCTCGCGCGGCACGGGCACTTCGGCGGCGACCTTCACAGGCGCCTTCACCGGGATCGGTGTCGCCCTTTGATCGACGGCGACCGGCTTCTGGGGAGGAACCTCTACGGGCGATGCTGCGCTTTCGGTCGAAGCATCCTTCGCCGGTGCTCCCTCCGGCTCGGCATCAAAGTCGCGGAGCAAATCTTGCACCGTTTCCTGCGCGCGGCGGGGACGGTGAATCACGTCCTCGCCACCACCTGCCCCCGGGTTGCTCGACCAACGAACGACGTCTTTACCCGGCGCGGGCGCTGGGATGCGCCGCCCGGGGACGCCTGATTTTAAACTCTTTTCGGTAGCCAATGTAACGTTCCTTCTCGCCGAGATCGGTGGCCGGGTCAAATCATGGCCCGCCGAACAGCACTCGCTAACCCGGGGGGGATGCGCCTGGGAGGAAGCTCATCTTCGAGCGCTGGTCGCCGCCGGTCTGCCGAAAATCCTTGGTGTCTTTGTTCATCACCACGACGCCCCCGCCCTTGAGCCATTCGCCGCCACGGAAAACTTCCGGCTGATCCTCGAGGCGAACATCGCCGCTCGCGGTGACGAACACGATCCGGTTCGCCCGCCCGAAACGCTGTTCCGATCCCGAACTTTGCTGCACCTCCGCCTTCTTCCCCCGCACCACCGCCTTGATCATCTCCGTATTCCCTGTTTTTGAATCCCGACGTAAGTAAGCGGTGAGGTCGTCGCCAAAAATTCCGAACCCCGGCTCGGAGACGCTCACTTTGCCCTCAAAAAATACCTCTTTTTCGCCAGTGCGCACCGACGGGCGGTTGAACACGGCTCCGCGCTCGGCGTCGATCACCGTTTTTTTCTCGGCGGCGGGTGCGTCACCACCTTTCTGGCCATCCTCGGAGGTGGCGCCCGGCTTAACCATTCCCTTGCCGGCGATCAAGGTGCGCACCGGACCGTTGACCACCATCTCCTCGCCCTTCAGGACGATGATCGTGTCCTTCGATTTGGCGATGACCAAATTCTGCCCGCGCTGCACCTGTGGCCAAATCTCTAACATCACCTCATCACGGTCGGCGAAGTAGGTCACCTTGCGCGCCTTGGCGATCTGATCCTCACCCCCCTCCATCTTCTTTCGCACCGTCACCTCACGACCGCTGGCCACCGCGCGCTCCAACTTCTTTCCAGAACTCTCCGCCTCTTCCCCCCCGGGATCCGGGCTCTCCCCGTCTTTGGCGGGCGCATTTTCTGGCTGTTTGAAATACGCCGTCAGACGGTCGCTGGTCATGACGAAATCGGGATGCGTGACCCGCACATTGTCTTCAAAAATCACCACTTGGTAACCCTTACCGAAGCGGCCACTGCCGTCGAATATCACCCTACCGTCGGCGTCGATCACCGTCTCGGGGCGCGTCTCCTCGCCACGGTCAGCGGTGGCCGACACCTCGTCCCCCGGCGCTGGCCCGTGACCTTCGACCGGCACTCCCCCCTGCGGAGCGCCTTCCGGAACTCCCTTCGGTGCCACTGGATTTGCGGCGGCATTGGCGGCGGGCGGTTCAAATTTCGGCCGCAACTCGGGCGACACCTTGGCAGCGGCAGCGGCGCCAAAGGCAGCAGCGGACGCGCGGCGCTGATCCGCCTCGCGATTGGCTCCAGCGGCAACCGCTTCCGCCTCTTTCTTCACCGCCTCCCGCAAGGCTTTTTGCGCGGCCGCCGCCGCCTTGACACGCTTCGCCTCCAAGGCTTTGGCCTCCGCCTGCTTGAGTTCAGCTGCCTCGATCTTCTTCATCGCCTCATCGAAGATGGCGCGCCGCTTCTCGCTCTCCGCAGCCGACTGTTCGCGGTGGTTCTTGCCGAAACCTTTGCGCCCTTGGGCGGAAGCGAGATCGGTGGCGACGAACGCCAGCACGGCGAGAGTAGCGATGAATGATGTTTTAAGGATTGGCATTGTCACTAGATTTTTCACGCGGCGCCCCCTCCTGTTCGTCCCCCCTGATCTCCGTCGACAAATTTTGGGCGAACCGCCCGATCCAAGGGCCGGACGCGACAGCGAGTGCCGCCACCTTACCCGCATCCTCTTTCTCCTCGTCTTCGACAAAACCGCTGGTGTCGTGGATCACCATGCGCACTTTGCCGACCATCCGGCCGCTTCGCTTCGCGGTGTCAAATTCGAGACTGTCCCCCACCAGAGTAAAATCGGC
>QIKC01000333.1 GCA_003232855.1 Verrucomicrobiales bacterium | reverse complement strand
CATTGGGGCGACGCGTTTTGGGCGTGGGACCTTTGTTGGCAAGCTGATAGACTACCTGTCGTTTTACCTTGGGGTGATGTGGAAGCTTCTAACCGCAGATTTTCGCAGATGAGCGCAGATTTTGGGAAGGGGGCTAGACCGGGTCGGACGGGAATGGCACTGACTTGAAGCGTAGCGTCGCCTTCCGAAGATCCCGGCACCGGCACAAAGGAAGTGCAACCGCCCTATACGCTTGGCACGATACGAGCAGCCAAGCGTGGAGCCAGCTTCAGATGCTTGCATCCGGGCGTTCCAGCCAGATGGTGCGACACGCATGGAGTGGCCCGAATTCACATTGAAAAACCTACCCGGCGTGTTAGGGTTTCCACATGCCAGCGATGAAGCAACGATGGGTCTCAGCGGAAGAGGCGCTGCGGCAGACCCGCCACAACCGCCGTCAGTCAGCGGTTCTCGAATCGCGCAGTGGTCCCGTGCTTGCGGAAGATGCCTTGAAAAAGACGCCTTCGCGGCACAGCTCGCAGGCGGCCAAGTCGATACCGAAATAGCTTCGATCTTCCGCGAGACACCGGAGTTCGGTCGCTCGATCGCCGAGCGCTTAGCGGATTTTCACGACATCGATTCCACCGGTCGATTGATTCTGATCGGTGCTGGCGGCGAGGCGGTCGTTTTCTACGACACCGAGAACCAGCGCGTGTTGAAACTCCTCGGGCTCGCAGGCAAGGCAGGGTTCGGTTGGCACGTAAAACAGCCAGCAGTCGGCGGCGCATTCTCAATCCGCAGCGGCGGGCTAGCAGAATCTCTCGAACGTTTCTGGTTAGCCGAGCGCGAATTCCCAACCGGCCTCGACTTGGAAGCAGTCGGTACCGACGCGGACTTTATCGTCCTCTCGCAACCATTCATTCTCGGTGACCACCCAGCCGCCGATGCATTGGAAGGCCGCATGCGCGATCACGGCTGGCACAAGGTCGAGCTGCGATCCGAACTTAACATGCTGACAACGCAGAGTTGGCAAAAGGGCGACTGCCTAGCAACCGACGTCCGCCCAGAAAACGCCATACTCGCCGAGGCCGATGGCCAGATCTACCCCTTCGATTTCATCATGGCCCGAAAACCGTAGAAAAACAGTAGAATGCCTGACTCATAGTGGCACCAGCGCACCCACCTGCCCGCCAACTGTCCACGGAAGACTGCCAACTGCTAGCGCCTTGAATATAGTTCTACTAAACCAATACTACCCGCCCGACGGGGCACCGACGGGGGTGATGCTCCAGGCGGTTGCGGAGCAACTGAAGAAAAACGGTCACACTGTGACCGTCTTTTGTGCGTCTGGGGGATACTCTGCTGAAGTGAAGGATGGGGCTCGGCAGGATGCCGAGGCGACGGTTGGCGGCGGCATCCGCATTGGGGCGACGCGTTTTGGGCGTGGGACCTTTGTTGGCAAGCTGATAGACTACCTGTCGTTTTACCTTGGGGTGATGTGGAAGCTTCTACTTATGCGGCCGCGGCCGGATCGCATCGTCGCACTGACGACGCCGCCTTATCTTTCCGTGGTGGCTCGCCTGCTATCAAAATTTCGCGGTGCCGATCATGCGCACTGGATCATGGATCTGTATCCGGATGTGATGACAGCTCATGGAATGCTGAAGGAGAGATCGATCTTGCGGTGGGTGCTGACCCGGCTGGCGCGCTGGGGGTTTGGTGGCAGGCGCTGCTCCTCGGTGGTGACGCTCGGCCCAGACATGGCGCAGGCGGTGGATGCATATTTGCCGGCGGATCGGAAGTCGGACTGGGTGCCGTTGTGGGAGACGGCTGAGGGGGAGGGTAGGGTTGCGGCGTTGCGGCGGAGTCGAGGGTGGGGTGATGATGAGACGGTGTTTCTTTATTCGGGGAATATGGGGTTGGGGCATCGATTTGAGGAGTTTTTGTCGGTCGTTGACAGCGGAGCGTCCCCAGCCCTCCCGCCCGCCAAATCCCCCAATCCCCAAATCAACCAATCCCCCAATTCCCCACGCCTTCGCCTAGTGTTCTCCGGTCGGGGGAAGCGGCGGGGGGAGATTGAGGCGTTTTTGGCTGATCGCAAAGAGGGCTCAGGGATCCCGGTCGAGTTGATGGACTACGTGCCGGCGGAGGAATTGACGACGCATCTGCTCAGTGGCGATGTGCACCTGGCTTCGTTAGAACCGAGCTGGGATGGGACGATGCTGCCTTCCAAGTTGCAGGGGAGCTTTTCGGTCGGCCGACCGGTTCTGTTCGTGGGTTCTCGAACCTGCTCGATCGGGAAATGGATCATCGAGAGCGGCGGAGGCTGGGTGGTGGCACCTGGCGACCTCGCGGGGCTGCGGGAGGCAATGCTTGAGGGCTGTGATGCGGAGGAACGGATCCAGCGTGGGGGGCTGGCGGCTCAGTTTGCTCGGGAGCATTTTGATCGGGAGACCAATGCGGCGCGGGTGGCGGCGTTGTTGGCTGGATGCTAGCGGGAGGGGGAGCTGCTTTGCGGCGGAGGTCGGAGGGGCGGTGGGTTATTGGAGGGGGAGATCATCGCGCAGGGGTGCAGAGGCGCGGAGATCTTTTTTCTTCTTGCTGCGCGGTGGCTCGTTTAGCTCGATGATCAAACTATGCGGTTTATTCTCATACCAATTCTCTGGCTGCTGGCGCTGGTGGTTTCGGGACTAATGGTCTACCTCTCTTGGATTCCAGACTCGCGGATGGAGTTGGTTCCGTGGATTCCACATTGGTTGGCGAGTTGGGCGGATTCCGGTGGGTCGGCTTCGACGATGCGCACAGCGGTGCCCGTCGCCTTTGCTAGCTTTCTCTTCGCCTTAATCGGTCGGCTGATGGACTGGAAATACTGGCGCGTCAGCGGTGTCGGCTCGGCCTTGATATTAGTCATGCTCGCGGAGGCGGGGCAGTTTTTCCTACCGCAGCGCAGCCCGAACTGGGGCGATGTGCTATGGGGCGTCGCCGGCGCGGTTGCCGGCCTAGTGGTGGGGGTTGCAGTGGTTGTCTTGTCTCGCCTGTTCTGGCGGAAGAAGGGGACGGGTGAGGGAGTTGGCAGTGGACAGTGAACCGTTGGCAGGAGGGAACCCCTGCGGCGCGGTGGTTCCGTGGTTCGGTGAACGCCTTTGGCGAAGTTTTCAGTTGGCAGTGACGCCTTCGGCGTAGAAGAGTTCTGAAAGAGCCCGGGGCTTGCTTGCGGAGGGATTCTCGGCGAAAAGACGGCATGGACGACGGGCTTTACATCTCTGGCGAGATTGTCTGAAGCGCTGGAGGAATTGCACGCTTCGGTGATTGCAGTCCCTCCTTTTGATGCGGAGTTCCTGCTAATCCCATGCTTTTCGTTCTCTCTAAGGTCGTCGGTGTGCTGCTCCAGCCTTTAGTCTGGCTGGTGGGGTTGCTGGCCTGGGCGCGTTTCACGCGCCGCGAGGGGCTCCGCCGCCGCCTGCTTACGGTCGTGCTAGTCCTCGCCCTCCTCGGCACCAATCCACTGCTGATCAACTGGGTTCTTCGTGCCTGGGAGGTGCCGCCGATCCGCGTGGATTCGATCACCGAGCCCTATGACGTCGGCATCGTGCTCGGCGGGTTCAGCGATTCGGCGAGCGATCTGCAGGACAGGTTGGTCATGAACCGTTCCGCCAATCGCCTGACGCAGGGGCTCGAACTCTATCATCAAGGCAAAGTGAAGAAGCTCTTAATCACCGGTGGGTCGGCGGCGATCATCGGTAGGCGGCGCAGCGAGGGGCAAGCGGTGGCGCAGTTTCTCCGCCGGATCAGGTTCCCGGAGGAGGATCTTCTCATCGAGGGAAAATCCCGCAACACGCACGAAAATGCGATTTTGACGGCTGCCATGCTGTCCGAGATCGGTCTTTCAGACGCGCGTTGTCTGCTGTTGACGGATGGCTTTCATATGCGGCGCGCGATGGCCAACTTCGAGAGGGTCGGCCTCGCCGTCGATGCCTTCAGCACCAGTGCCGCCCATCGACCCTTCGGCTTGGCCGCGCCGCAGAAGTGGCTGATCCCCGATCCTCGAGCTCTCGAACAGTGGGGACAACTTTTGAAGGAGTGGGTCGGTGGGGTGGTGGGGCGGTGATCAGTGGCCAGTTTTAAGGAGGCGGGAAGAGCGGGAGGAGCGGAGGTGTTGTTCGTGGGACGGAAGGTCTTTTCGTCGTTGCTCTGGGGGGCGGAGCGGAGCGGGGCGGGATGAAAAGTTGAAATTGGAAAGTTGAAATTTTTGGAGGTGGCTTCGATGCGTTTAGCGGCGGCGGGGACTTTGGCGTAGGGTAGGGTGATTCCGGTTCATCCCGCCCTTCCCATCCGCCTCCCGATTGCTGCTCCCTGCCCGCCGCTCCCCATTCCCTACGGACTTCCCCATCTGGCTTTGCTGTCGGAGTGGGGATTTTTGCGTTATGGGTTCCGCTTTGGATGGTGTTGAGCGCGACTTGGCGGGGCGGGATCTACTATGAATACGGCTGGCTGGTGCCGCCGGCGGCGATACTTTTCACTTTCTGGAGTTGGCCGCAGCAGGCAATCGTCGCAGCTCGGACAAGGCGCGGTGCGGAGTGGGGCACCTGGTTGGGGTGGGCGTGTTTTCTCGTGCTGCTGGTGGTGGTGCGTCTGATCGAGACCGTGGATGCGACTTGGAGACTACCGCTGGTCAGCCATGCGCTGCTGGTCGCGGGCGCTAGCTGGTGGCTGATGGCGCGCGCGTTCGGGGCGGCGGCGGCGACTCGGATGCTGCCGATTTTGGTCTTCGCGCTGACTGCGGTGCCTTGGCCATCGGCGATCGAGGGGCCGCTGATCGGAGGGCTGACCACTTTTGTGGCGACGGCG
>QIKC01000293.1 GCA_003232855.1 Verrucomicrobiales bacterium | reverse complement strand
TGTCAAACGCAGAAAAGACGGGTAAATCTGAAAATTACGATTCATGGAGATTACAGAGGATTTGCAGCGGGGATGGGGGATAGAGAAAGCAGCAGCCGCAAAGAGGCTCAAAACACGCAAAATTTGATTGGGCAAATCAGAGCCCCTTTTTGTGTTTTTTGCGGCAAATCAGAGTCCGCATGAGGTTTTTCCGAGGGGCTGCCGGTCGAATTTTATGAACCGACGCCGAGTCCCCAGTTGAGTAATTTTTGGGAATCGTTCCAGATACTGCTGGTGGTGCTGCCGATGACCACCACCACCACTTCGCGGGATCCGTTTTTCCCAGAACTTAT
The DNA here is from genome assembly GCA_003232855.1 of Verrucomicrobiales bacterium. Taxonomy (GTDB): domain Bacteria; phylum Verrucomicrobiota; class Verrucomicrobiia; order Verrucomicrobiales; family DEV007; genus SZUA-55. The sequence continues at coordinate 3,108 of QIKC01000293.1, read as the reverse complement.
TAGGCAGCGGCCGCTGGCTTTGGTGTAGCCGGTTTTGAGGCCGTTGCAGTAGGGGGAGCGGTGTAGGACTTTGTTGGTGTTGGTAAAGGTCGTCTTGCGGCCGTCGGCGAAGCGGAACGGTAATTTTTTGATCCTGGTGAAAGAGCGGATCGTGCGGTTGTGATAGGCGGCGAGCCCGAGTATCCCGAGGTCGCGCGCGGTCGAATACTGGCCGGCGGCGGTGAGGCCGTGCGGGTTCTTGAAATGTGAGTGGCGCATGCCGAGGCGCCGGGCTTTGGCGTTCATGGCGGTGGCGAAAGCTTCTTGGCTGCCGGAATGATTGCGCGCCAAGCAGCGGGCGATGTCGTTGCCGCTGCGCACTAGCAGAGCTGCCACCAGATCGGCTTTACGGTAGCTCTGGCCTGCGCGCAGGTAGATTTTGGTCGGCTCCACCCAGGTGTCGCTCTTGGCCACGGTTACTCGGTCGTTGATGTTGCCGCGGTCGAGCACGACCAGAGCGGTGAGGAGTTTTTGCGTGCTGGCGACAGCGCGTCGGGTGTCGGCAGCTTTACTGTGCAGCACGCGTCCGCTGCGGGCGTCGAGGACGATGGCGGATTTACCGACGATGGTCGGTGCCGGGGCTTTGGGGCGGAATGAGGGGAGGGCGCGCGCTGGCGCGGTGCGGGTGGCGCTGCGGGTGGGTTCGGCCGGCACAGAGGTGCAGCCGCTGGCGATTAGACAGAGGATGCCGATTAGCAATCTAGTATTGCTACGGTTTGTTTGGTTGCGGGGTGTTAGGGGGATGGGGCGTCGGGATGGCGTCATTTTTGTCGATCTGTTAGTTCGTTGATTTAGTTTTCGTCGGGGGTGCCGATACGGGTGTCGAGCTTGGGGTCGGCGATGGCGCCGAGGTCAATGGCGCGCTGGTAGTGGCGCCGAGCTAGCTCGACTGCCGGTGGGCGGCGTTCCATGTAGGCGAGCGCTAGGTTGTAATGCGCCTCGGCGAAATCGGGTTCGGCGGCGACCGCTGCTTGTAGTTCGCGCTCGGCGGCGGTGAGCCAGCCCAGTTCGCGGGCGGCGACGGCGAGGTAGTTGCGGGCGCGGGCGTCTTTGGGGTGATCGGCGACGGCGCGGCTCAGGGTGGAGATGGCGAGGTAGGTTTCGCCGGCTTCGAGGTAGACGAGCCCGAGGGTGACTCGCGACTGGTGGAGTTCGGGGTTGTGGTGCAACGCTTTGATAAGATGAGCGCGGGCCTGGTCGTAGTTTTTCAGCTGCAGCTCGGTGGCGCCGAGGTTCGCTAGGGTGAGGGGATTTTCGGGATCGGCCTCGAGGATGCTCAGGTAGGCGTTGCGCGCTTCCAGCCAGTTGCCTTCGAGGAAGGCGCGGGCGGCGCGCTTGCCCACCTCGCGGGTGAAGCGGGGGAGCGAGCCGATTTTATCTGCCGGGGCGATCGCTACTCGCACTGGGGGTTCGACGAGAGGTTTTTTGTCGGGCTCGCCGCTGGCGACGAATGCGGTGCTCAGCGTCAGGAGTAGCCTTAGGCAAAGGGCACTGAGGGGATGGGGGCGGGGATAGGCTGGTGTCGGCAAGCGCCAATCATAAGATGAAAAAACCACTTGAACAAAAGCGAATTTCGTCCACTGTTCTACAGAACAGTGTTCCTATGCTTACAAAACGCCAAGAAGAACTGCGAGTATTCCTGAAGAAGTTTCACGCGGAGACGGGGTTGATGCCCTCGACCCGAGAGATCCAAGCGCATTTTGGTTTTGCCAGCCAGACGGCGGCGGTCAGCCATCTGCGCGCTTTGGAGAAAAAGGGGGTCATCAACCGGATCGCAGGCAAGGCGCGAGCACTGGTGTTCCCGGAAGATCTGGAGAGGGCGGAGATCGTCGATATTCCTATCTACGGTCACATCGCTGCCGGGATGGCGGCCGATGCGGAACAGGAGCAAGACGGCTGCCTGTCGATCGATATTACCTCGATCGGTATCCCGCGCAATGCCAAGACCTTCGCTTTGCGCGTGCGGGGCGATTCCATGATCGATGCTCATATCGTCTCTGGCGACTGTGTTGTGCTGGAGTTCCGCGAGCCGCGCAACGGGGATGTCGTCGCCGCGCTGATCGACGGCGAGACGACGCTCAAGCGTTACATGCTCAAGAGGGGAAAACCCTATCTCAAGGCGGAGAACGAGATGTTCCCAGATCTTATCCCGGCTCGTGAGTTGGTCGTTCAAGGGGTCATGATTGCGCTGTTACGGCAGGGTGACTGCCGCGTGGCGTAGGAGAGACTGCGCGTTGCGCCGCATTCTGTCGAAGCGTCAACGCTATCGATGGATGATGGATGGGGGGAGTCCGTGAATGGCTCGGCGGTAGGTTAGGTATGCCGCAGGCTACCTGACTCGGGGATCGGCCAACACCCGGAGCGGGCGCCGCCCTCGGACAGACGAGCTATCGCTACGTCTACCCTACTGGTCGGACAAGCCTAATGAGGTGTCGGATTCAAATCAAACCGCCGATTACGCGAATTAACACCGATTTATTGGAGGCTTCCGCCGCTTTTTTCAAATTCGCGTTCATCTGCGTAATCTGTGGTTTCCTCCTCCGCAACCCGACAGCTTAGATTTGGTGAAGTACTACGCTGCTCCACAGTTGCGGATTTGGAAATTTTACGAGGGAAGCGCAGGAGATGAATTTTTCTCTCCCAGCGCACGTTGTTTTGCATAGGGGCTGTCCGCTTCCGGGCGACGCGATGCTCTTGGCATTCGCGCTAAACGAGCTGATCGGCGTCGGTACGTGGACGCGCGGGCGGAGCCTTTTCAAGTGGCTGCGCAACAGTTTCCGTAAGGCGCTCGTCGTCGCCGCTCGGTCGAGTTTCCCGGAGGCTGCGCCTTGCCAACCAGAGCCGCGTTTCGGAGAGCCGCGGCTGTCTCGGGGAAATCGGCCAGCTTGCTCAAAAACCACTTTTTTGTCTCAGCTGGGACAAAAAAGTGGTTTTTGGATTGGGGGTGAGGGCAGAGCTTAGGCATGGAAGCCGGGCGTGAGAATGGCGATGATTCTTATGCCGAAGCCTTAGGTTCGGGGATTTTAAGGATGGGCGCCTTGTCAGGGCTGATCCTTATTGCCCAAAAAA
>QIKC01000255.1 GCA_003232855.1 Verrucomicrobiales bacterium | reverse complement strand
CGGGCAGAGGACGAGGAGAATGCTCGCTTGGAGCAACGCCGAGATACCTTGCTTGAGGAAAAGGAGAGCAAGTGGGAGGAACGCCGTCGTGGGGCAGGGGATCGCGAGTATTTGGAGCTGATCGCCCGTGACAGGCTCAATTTGCAACTTCCCGGCGAAACGATCATCCGCATCGATCGGGACGGCGAGGCGGGTTGACGCGCACACGCAATCGGGTGTGAGGGGGCAGCGATTTCACTGGCGAGGTGGTAATTCGGGCAGCAAAAAATCACCTGAAGGCCAGGGCTTACGCACGAGAGCCAGGGCAGTGCATGGCGATAATTTTCATGCATAAGAGCCCTGAGTTCGGGCGGCGGCCTCCCTGTCAGATTATCACTAGTTGCCCAAAAAAGGTACAATTGTACCTTTTTTGGGCAACTAGTGCTTCACCAAATCTAAGCTGTCGAGTTGCGGAGGAGGAAACCGCAGATTACGCAGATGAACGCGAGTTTGAAAAAAGCTGCGAAAGCCTCTAATAAATCGGTGTTAATCCGCGTAATCGGCGGTTTGATTTGAATCCGACACTTTAGGCTTGTCCGACCACTAGTGGGGCGGCTGCGAATGTGGTGAAGTAGGCGTTGGTGTGGATGTGCCGAGGGTTTAGGTTCACGATTTTTGCGGGCGGGCGGCGGCGATGTGATCGATCTCGTCGATAGCAATAGGAATGGCTTGAATTGTTTCGCCAAGTGGGCACGTTGAGCGCTCCCAACCCCCTAGTGAACCTGAGCCGCTGCGAGGCGGTGTTTTCGCGCAACCCCATCCCCACTAAATTGTATTCAGCGAACGAAGAATACCTCCTCGAGATCCTGCAGGAATCGGATCTTATTAGCCCAGCGCAGATCGACGAGGCGCGCGGGCAACGGCAGCCGAAAGAGGTTCTCGTGGACGCCTTGGTTCGCTTGGGGCACGTGAAGGAGGTCGATGCCGCTCGTGTGTTTTCGGTGAACGCCGGGCTCGAGTTTGTCGACATCACCCATTTCACCCCGTCGGAGGAGATTCTCGCACTGATGAGCGTCGATGACGCGAAGCGCTACCGGGTGGTGCCCGTCGGGTTCGATCAAAGCAGGCTCCAAGTCGCTGTTAGTGATCCTTTTGATTTTGAGACTCTAGATAGCCTCAACCACGTGCTCAGCTACGATGTCGATGCGGTTTGCGCTTCGCCGGAGCAGGTGAATGACGCGATCAGCAGATGGTATGGCGAGAGCCTGGCGGGAGCGGATGGAGAGGACACGATGGTCATCGTCTCGGAGAGTGCCGGGGGGGATGGCGAGCGCGGGGTGCAGATGGAGGCCAGCGATGCTCCGATTATCAAGCTCGTCGGCCAGATCCTCAGGGAGTCTTTCAAGGCGGGGGCATCCGATATACACATCGAACCGTTAGAGAAATCGGTCCGTGTCCGCTACCGGATCGACGGCATGCTCGTCGAGGTGGGAAACCACCCGCGCAACCTTCTCAGCGCGATGGTCGCCCGCATCAAGATCATGACCGGTGCCATGAGCATCGCGGAGAAGCGCATGCCGCAGGATGCGAGGATCCAGTTGCGGATCGGTGACAAAGATGTCGACCTCCGGGTCTCGACGATCCCGACGAACCATGGCGAGTCCGTGGTGATGCGAATTCTTGACAAGACCGCGCTGAAGCTGGGGCTGCCGGAACTCGGGTTCCTCAGCGATGACCAGGCGACTTTCGAGCGGCTCATCACTCTGCCCGACGGCATCCTGATGGTCACCGGCCCCACCGGTTCGGGTAAGACGACGACCCTCTACGCCTGCCTTAACTACATCAACAAGCCCGACCGCAAGATCATCACGGTCGAGGATCCGGTGGAATACCAGATGTCTGGGATCAACCAAGTGATGGTGAAGGAGGATGTCGGCATGACCTTCGCCGCCGCCCTGCGCTCGATCTTGCGGCAGGCACCGAACATCATCATGATCGGGGAAATTCGCGATTTGGAGACCGCATCGATCGCCATCAACGCGTCGCTCACCGGCCACCTCGTGTTCTCTACTCTGCACACGAATGATGCGCCCAGTGCCGTCGCCCGCTTGGCGGACATCGGTGTGAAACGTTTCCTCATCGCTTCAGCAGTGCGCGCTATCATCGCGCAGCGGCTGGTGCGCAAGCTGTGCGGCGAGTGTAAGCAGCCGGGCGTGTTGAACGAGATGCAGATCCGTGGCCTCGGGCTCGACGCTGCACAGCTCGCCGACTCATCGGTCATGGCGCCGGTGGGCTGCGTGCGATGTCGTACGACCGGGCACAAAGGTCGCGCCGGTATTTTCGAAGTGTTCGAGATCGACGACGAGGTTCGCCACATGATTAACGAGAACCTGTCCACCCCGAACCTGCGCCGTCAGGCGCGCGAGCTCGGCATGCGCACCATGCGTGAGGACGGCATCCGCAAGGTGCTCAACGGCATGACCTCCGCCGACGAGGTTCTGCACGTCACCATGGCCGATGCGGACTGATCCCACCGGCGACCATCTAGAACCTCACCACGAACCCCACTTATCCCCACCGTTTCCAGTATGACTCCCGCACCTGTTCTCGATCTCATCAAGGCGCGCGGCTATATCGACGACGCCCAGCACGAAGAACTCTCGGGCCAGATTCAGCAGAGCGGCAAGGACGTTGCACAGGCGATCGTCGATTATGGGCTGATGGAGCGCGAGCAGGTGTTTGGGCTCATCGCCGAAGACCTCGGGGCGCAGTACATCGACCTGCGCGGCTTCAACCCGCCACCGGAACTGATCGCCGCGATCCCCTCCGGCACGGCACGCCTCTACCAGGCCGTGCCGGTGAGCTTCGACGGCAACGTGCTCACCGTGGCACTGGCCGACCCCCTCAACCCGCAGACCGGTGAGGACCTGCGTTTCGCGCTCGGTAAGGAAATCGTGTTCTGTGTGGCGGACAGCAAGCAGGTGATCGATTTTATCGAGCGGATCTACACTGCCGGCGAGGGAACGGGGGCGATGGAGGACATCATCAGCCAGTTGAAAAAGGTGGCGCTCAGCGATTCCGATCCCGACGCCGAGACGAGTTCGGCGCCGATCGTTCGCTACGTCGACTTGGTGTTGGAGCAGGCGATGCGCGAGCAGGCTTCAGACATCCACTTCGAACCTTTCGAAGACCAGTTCAAAATTCGTTACCGCGTCGATGGAGCCCTCTACGAGATGGCGCCGCCACCGCTGCACCTCTCCAACACCATCATCTCGCGCATCAAGGTGATGTCGAATTTGAACATCGCCGAGCGGCGTATTCCGCAGGATGGTCGCATCGTCATGTCGCTGGCCGGGCGCGATGTCGATTTCCTGCCGACCACGTATGGCGAGAGCGTCGTGCTGCGGGTGCTGGATCGTTCGTCGGTCAGCCTCGATCTCGAAAATTTGCACCTGCCGCCGGAGATCGGGGAATACATCGAAAAAACCATCATTAAACCGAACGGGATTTTTATCGTCACCGGGCCGACCGGGGCGGGAAAAACCACCACGCTTTACGCCTGCCTGCGCCGCATTAACACCATCGACAGCAAATTGCTCACCGCCGAAGACCCGGTCGAGTACGATGTCGATGGCATCCTGCAGGTGCCGGTGAACGATGGCATCGGGCTCACTTTCTCACGCATCCTCCGCGCCTTCTTGCGCCAGGATCCAGACAAGATTCTCGTCGGCGAAATGCGCGATGTGGAGACCGCGCAGATCGCCATTCAGGCCTCGCTCACCGGCCACCTCGTGTTTTCCACCTTGCACACTAACGACGCCCCGGGCGCCGTTACCCGCCTCATCGACATGGGTTGCGAGCCCTTTTTGGTCGCCGCCTCGCTGGAGGCAGTCCTCGGCCAGCGCCTGCTGCGCACGATTTGCACCGAATGCGTGCAACCCTACGAACCCAGCGTCGCTCTGCTCGGCGAGCTAAATTTGAACCCGGAGGACATTGGCGAGAAAAAATTCTACACCGGAGCCGGCTGCGAAACCTGTTCCGATACCGGATATCGCGGGCGACAGGGGCTTTTCGAGCTGCTCGACATCAGCGAGCCCATCGCGGAGATGATCACCGAGCGCGCACCGACTGTGATGCTGCGGCAGAAGGCGATCGAGCTCGGAATGAGCACCCTACGTGACGACGGGTTGCGCAACATTTACGAAGGCAGAACCACTATCGAAGAAGTCTTAAAATACACTTAGCGGGAGGCTGCGGCAGGGAATTGCATTTCCGGTCTTGCCAGCGGCGCCCAAATTGCGCATAATCCCAACCAGTCGCGAACCCCACAGTCGTCCAGCCCCCATCCCCCCCACGAAAATTATGCCCGTATTCAATTACATCGCCATCGACGCCAAGGGCGAAGGAAGCCTCGACGCCGGCTCGGAAGCGGAGGCCATCGGCCAGCTCCGCCACACCGGGGTCTATCCCACCCAAGTCGTGCAGAAGGGCAAGGGCTCGCTCAGCATCGCCAAGGGCAAGCGCAAGGCCAAGGGGGGCGCCAAGAAAAAATCGAAAAGCAAGGATATCGGCCTGTTCTCATCGGGCAAGGTCAAGGGCAAGGTGTTGATGATCTTCACCCGTCAGTTGGCGACGCTGATCGACTCCGGCCTGCCGCTGTTGCGCGGGCTCACGGTGCTCGGCAAGCAGGAGGCCAACCCGGTGCTCAAACGCACCATCGATAATATCGCCGA
>QIKC01000069.1 GCA_003232855.1 Verrucomicrobiales bacterium | reverse complement strand
ATCCCCGAAAACACCAGCTGTTGCTCGGCCTCCTTCTGCTCCAGATAGCTCGCCACGTCTTTGAATTTCTTGTATTCGACCAACTGCCGAATCAACTCCCAGCGCGGATCCTCATCCTCGCCGTCATCCTCCGGCGGCTGCTCGTGCCGCGGCAGCAGGGTGCGGCTCTTGATATACATCAGGTTCGCCGCCATCACGATGAACTCACTGGCGATCTCGATGTTGAGTAGCTTAAAGGTATCGACGTATTCGAGGTATTGGCTAGTAATGCGCTCGATCGAAACCGCATAGATGTCCACCTCGTCCTTCTTGATGAGGTAGAGCAACAGATCCAGAGGACCTTCAAAGATGTCGATAGAGACTCTGTTTTCGGCGTCCAAGGGGCGGCACTAAAGAGAGCCTGAGGCCGCATGCCAAGAAAAATCCACGCCAGTTGAAAAAGCGCGCCGAATATTGCTCGCCATCACCACCACTTACGCCTTAGATTCGTGCTCTTCACGAGCCACGTGAATTTTCCAAACCCGATATGCCAAAAGACGAAGATCACTCGTTTAACGATGCGATGAACGAATGGGCTGCCAAGCAGTCGTTCTTTCAAAACCCCAGCAATCGAATCATCCACCCCGATCCCTCTCTGCCATGGGCGTTCCGCGCGCTCGGCTACCTCCTGAGGCTGGCAGTGATCGCTCTATTCGGCACGATCGTGCTGCTCTACGCGATGAAAAAACACGTCGGCGGCGAGGCCTTTGGAACAATGATGGCGGGAAAAATCGGCGAGCTGCTCAAAGCCGACGATTACGAAGGCCGCCGTTACCGCTGGAAGGGAACGAGGGGAACCACGAAGCTATTTTCCGCAACGGGCTCCGAACAGGCATTCTACAAAGACCTCAAAGCGATTTCGATCTCCTTCAGCATGCCCCGGTCGGCGCTCTTCGGCGAGGCCTGGAAACTCAAGAGCCTAGACATCGCCGAACTCGACATGACCCTGCGCGTCGGCCGCAGCACGGATTCCGCCCGCGCCGACGACCTCGCGCCCGGACGCCCACCGACGCTAGCCGCCGGGTTCGGCATCAACCCGACGCTGGAAAAGTTGAGCTTCGAGTTGATGGAAATCGCCCGCGCCAATCTGCGTTGGGGGGTTTCCAAGACCACCCGAGGATCGATCCGCGATGCCCCAATGGACATCCTCCACGACTACGAGGGCTGGACGCTCCGCTTCAAGGGCGGGACGCTCTTTCAAAATTGGTGGAATAATTTCACCATCCAATCGCTCGACGTGCTGCCCCGCGACGGCAAACTCCTATTCGCCAACGCCAAGTTCGAGCTCGCCGAAGGCGGCACCGCCAGCCTGACCGGCGACATGACCCTCGGCGCGATTCCGCAGGCCAATCTGCAAATGAACATCAGCGACGCCGACATCGCCGGGCTCATCCCCGCCGACTTCCATCGCTTTCTGGGGGGTGAGGTGAACGCCTCCGTCGCCATCACCGGATCTCCAAACACGCGTTCGGGGCTCGCCACCAACACCACCCTCGAGTTCATGGAGGCCAGGCTGCGCAACATCCCCGCCTTCGAGGGACTGTCCCTACTCCTCGAAACCTCCCGCGTCCGCCACCTCCCCCTGACCAGCGGCACCGTTCAATTCGAAACCAGCAACGGAGAATTACGGGTCACGGATATCAACATCCAGTCCGAGGGGGTCGGCGTTCTTCGCGGCAGCTTCACCGTCTCCGAACTCGAGGTCGAGACGGCCGCCCTCGACGCACCCGAATCAACGGAGGAAGCCCCCCCCGAACTGCCTATGATCGAACGGTGGAACTTCGACGGCCAACTGCGGCTCGGCGTTCCATCGGAAAAACTCTCAAAATTCGATCCCGCCGCAAAGGATTTCTTCGAAGATGACGGCTCTGGAACCACCTGGATCGAAATCGTGCTAGACGGACCGATCAACGAAATTACCCGCGAACTGCACAGCAAAATCATCGAGACCATGCGCCGCTAGGCGCGAATGCGCTGGCAAAGTCGGTCACGGTTTGCAGCAGCGCTCCCGACGTGGTAACTGTCTCACCGGTCGAGGCACGGTCGATAGGCTCCCTTAGCTCAGCTGGATAGAGCAACGGATTTCTAATCCGTAGGTCGAAGGTTCAAGTCCTTCAGGGAGCGCCAGACCGAAACGGGCTCGCCAAACCGAAACGGGCTCGTCAAAACCGAACCCGGGAAAGCACCACAAAATCCTCTTGCACGCACAGACTTTAGAAGTATTATCCTCCCCTTTCTGCCCGCAGGCGACCAGCGCCAGCGGCACAACGCGCGGATAGCTCAGTTGGTAGAGCAGTTGGCTTTTAACCAATTGGTCCAGGGTTCGAGTCCCTGTCCGCGTACTTTTCTTCCACCTCCTACACCTCCCTCGCCATTCCGGCCAGGATCGGTGAGATTTGAACTACAGTCCGGCGTGGATTCGCTCCAGACTGAGCAACGCGTAGCAGGTCCCGAGCACCGGATCCTTCTCCCACCAGCGACCGTTCTCGTTCGCCCACGAGCCATCGGGCTTCTGTAAGTCGAAGAGCTTCTTCGCCAGATCGGCCCGCCAGTTCACCTTCTTGCCATCGGCCAGCTCGAACGCGTCCACGTCGAGGATGCTCAGCGCCTTGGACAAAGTATTGTAGTAGTAGTAGAGCCCCTGCTGCCCCATGTGCGGATTCTCTTCCACCGAATAGTTGTTCTTCAACCACCCCACCACCGCCACCATGCGCGGGTCGTCCTTGTCCATCTGCGCATAGACAAAGCTCAGCAGCCCAGCGTAGCTCATGCTGCCATAGGAACGCAGCGCCATCTTGCCATCCGGCCCTTCCTCGGTCGCCATGCTCTTGCCAGGGAAATAAACCATGCCTCCCTTGTCTTTCGGATCCTTGCTCACCCACTCGGCGTCGTTGGTCGCCGACAACTGCTGGCAATTGCTAACAAAAGTAATCGCCGCATCCCAGTCCAATGCCAGCATCTCATCGGGAGATTCTTTGAGCAAATTGCGCGTGTAGTGCAGTGCTTCTAGGGCGTGATAGGTATTCGACAAATCCGGGTGCGAATAGCTCGACCCGTAGCCGACACCACCGTCGAACACATTGTCGGTCGTGCCCTTCTTGTCGAAATCCGATTGCTGGTTCACTAGGAAATTACGAGCCTTGATCACCGTTGGCAAATCCGCCTCGTCTCCAGCCTCTAACAGGGTCAACATGCAGATCGAGGTGTTGTAAGAACCCAGCCCCTTGCCGTAAATCCCGCCGTCGATACGCACCTTCGAGCGGATGAAACCCAACCCCTTGAGCGCGCTGGCGCCAATCTCCCCCTCCTTGCGGGACGGGTCACCCAGCAGACTCTGCACCACCATCCCAGTCAGTGCCGGGTACTGCTCGTTACCCCACATCCCATTCTCCTCCTGCAGTCCTTTCAAAAAAACGATGCCCC
>QIKC01000286.1 GCA_003232855.1 Verrucomicrobiales bacterium | reverse complement strand
CATGGAGATGGATATGTGTAGGCCGAGCATGGCGCCGCCGATGGCTAGCGCCCAGCGGCGACCGATCAGGGCGAGGAAGGCGAATAACTCTAACAGTAGGCCGCTGGTGAGCATGACTCGGGTCAGGCCGGGGTGGGCGGCGATCCAGGTGGCGTAGGTCATGCCCATGTCGGCGAAGTCGGTCTGCAGGTAGTTGTAGTAGTTCTGTGAATGGGTTTTGACTACTTGCACTGCGATTAGCGGCGAGTCGATGATCCAACCGATTCCGGAGCGCAGTAGCTTCGATACTGCGGCGATCACGTAGACGCCGGCGATGGTCAACTGTGAGTAGTAAACCCAGAGGTCGCCGATGCTGAGTCCGGCGGGCATGAGTGGTTTCTTTTTGAACACTCTGCAGATGGTCGGCATCCACAGTACGGCGGTTTGCGCCAGTAGGGTGATGGTGATGATTTGGTAGCCGTGGTGGGTGGAGCCCTGGGAGTTGTTGAGGGTGAATACGGCGTTGTGGATCAGCAGTACGAGCAGGGTCGGCCACTTCAGCAGGCGCAGGGGCACGGTGGTGTAGGCGATGAGGGCGGCGGCCATGAGCCAGGCGATGACGCGGGCGGCGCCTTCGTTGGCTAGCCAGCCTAGGGGGATTAGGTGGGCGATGCCGACAGGCTGCGGCATCTCTGCGTAGGCGGCCAGGATGTGGAGCCTGGGGGAGCTGCCCCAGAGATCCGGTAGCATGTGTCGCACCGAGAGGTACACTGCCACCGCGAATAGGGCGCGCATGGCGGCAATCTCGAATTTGGCGTGTTTGTAGGGTCTTAGCACGAAGGGTTTTAAATTTTAAGTTGGTTAGCGGGTGGCGATGTCGCGGGAGTGGGTGGTGAATTCGCCGTCGCGATAGAGGATGTCGACGCGGACGAGGGTGACATCGCCGTTGAATACGGCGTCGTGGCGGCGTTTGCGTTTTACTTTATCGGGGGCTTTGCGTTTGAGTTCGGCGATGAGTTGGCCGCCGATGATCGTGTGGTCGGCGGCGACCAGTTGGCTGCGCGTTTTGTCGTGCTCTTTTTGGTAGTCTCGCCGTAGGCTGCCGTAGCGTTTTTTGCAGCGGGCGACGGTGTTTTTGAAGACGCGTTTGGCTTGTACGGGATCGCCGTCCGCCGTTTTGAAATAGATGTACCAAGTTGTGTCTCCGAAGCCCGAATACATGGGGAAGTGGGAGACTGGATACTGCTCTTCGATGAGGACGGAGGCGAGGGTGAACCACACCAGTAGCGAGGCGGGGTGTCTGAGGAAGGCGTGCAGCCGTGGGTGTTTTGGCGGCGTTGGCGACGGCAGGCTTTCGGTGGGGTCGCTGTTCATGGTGAGGGGGATTAACGGATGGCGTCGGCGCCGAAGTAGGGGCGCAGTGCTTCGGGGATCGTGATGCTGCCGTCGGGCTGTTGGTAGGTTTCGAGCAGGGCGACGTAGAGGCGCGGTAGGGCGGTGCCGGAGCCGTTGAGGGTGTGGGGGAAGCGGTTTTTGCCGGTTTCGGCGTCTTTGAAGCGGAGTTTCATGCGCCGTGCCTGGTAGTCGCCGAAGTTTGAGCAACTGGAGACTTCGAGGTATTCGCCTTGGCCGGGTGCCCAGACTTCGATGTCGTAGGTCTTGGCGGAGCTGAAGCCGAGGTCGCCGGTACACAGTTCGATGGTGCGGTAGTGTAGGCCGAGGCGCTGTAGGACTTTTTCGGCGTCGGCGGTGAGCGATTCCAATTCGGCGTCGCTGTGGTCGGGGTGGACGATTTTGACCATCTCGACTTTGTCGAACTGGTGCATGCGGATGAGGCCTCGGGTGCCGGTGCCGGCCGATCCGGCTTCGCGCCGGAAGCAGGGGGTGTAGGCGGTGTATTTGATGGGAAGTTCGGGCTCTGTTAGTATTTTGTCGCGTTCGATGTTGGTCACTGGCACTTCGGCGGTGGGGGCGAGGAACAGGGCGCCGTCTTCGATGCCGTACATGTCGTCTTCGAATTTCGGCAGTTGGCCGGTGCCGAACATGCAGTCGCGGGCGACGATGAAGGGCGGACTGACTTCGGTGTAGCCGCCTTCGCGCGTGTGCAGGTCGAGCAGGAAGCTGATCAAGGCGCGCTGCAGCCGGGCGCCGTCGCCTTTGAACAGGGCGAAGCCGCTGCCGGAGATCTTCGCTGCGGCTTCGAAATCGACTAGGCCGAGGCGGTCGACGATTTCGACGTGGTTTTGGAGTTTGGCGTGAACTTCGAGTTTGTCGCCCCATTCGCGCACTACGGGGTTGGCGGTTTCGTCGAGGCCGACTGGGCAGGCGGCGTGGGGGGTGTTGGGGATGGAGAGGAGTAGATCCTGCTGCCGGGCGTCTGCGGCTTCGGCCGTTTCGGCGGCGGCCTTGAGGCGGGTGCTGATGTCGCGCACCTGGGTCTCGATTTCGGAGCTGTCTTGGCCGGCTTTTCTTTTGGCACCGATTTGCTTTGAGAGGCTGTTGCGTTCGCTTTGTAGCGACTGCTTTTCGGTTTCGCTACGGCGCCGCAGGCTGTCGCATTCGAGCAACTGGTCGACGAGTTCGAAGGCGTCGCCACCGCGGTTGCGGAGGCGTTCTTTGATGAGTTCGGGTTCTTCGCGGATGTGCTTGATGTCGAGCATGGCGCGGAAGGTAGCGTAGTGTGCCTGTTTGTGAACTGTAAATGGCGTGCTTTCTGTGGGGCGGTGCGAATGGTGATTTGGTGGGTGCGAGCCGTTATCAAGGGGCAGTATGGACGATTTTTGGTAACCATTCAGGTGCCTTCTGACATTTTTTCGGGTGTCTCTGATTTAAGACTGACGACGGATTTTTTGATAGAATTAACGGAATTTACAGAATTATTGGAGCGCGGACTTAGGGCGGTGCCGTTTCGGCCATTCCACACCGCACCCGCCGGGGTCAACGCCCCCAGCTACAGGTCGGCGCAACGCGTCGGCTGTAGTCGGCCGTGGTGAGGCTGGGGGGCGCCGTCGCTTTTCTTCGATACCGGAATGGTTACGATTTTTGAGCAAATCGGAGGCGGCTATAGCCCTTGCATGTTTCCAGATCGGGTGTGAGGATCGCCAGCGATGCCACTCACCGAATCTGACGCTCCCTACACGACCACTGACAGCGGGTTGCAATATCGCGCTCTAACGGAGGGACAAGGCGAGAAGCCGGCCGCTGCCAATATGGTTACTGTCCATTACACTGGCTGTTTCGAGGACGGTGGCGAATTTGACAGCTCGCATAGCCGTGGCGAGCCGACGTCTTTTCCGCTCGGTGGCGTGATCGCCGGTTGGACGGAGGGTGTGCAGCTGATGTCGCCGGGCGCTAAGTACCAATTTATCATCCCGCACGGCCTGGCTTACGGTGAGGGCGGCATGCCGGGAGCGATTCCGCCGCGGGCGACGCTGCATTTTGAGATCGATCTGATTTCTTTCGAGTGATGGCTGAAGGCCGCCC
>QIKC01000184.1 GCA_003232855.1 Verrucomicrobiales bacterium | reverse complement strand
GAGGCGTTCTTCCGCAAGATCCACAGCCTCATCGCCAGCGCGAAAAAGAGATCGGCGGACGTCTACGACATCTTGGAGAAACTCTTCACCGACGCTGGAAAACTACTCTTCGAAACCTGAATGATTCCAATATGGCGGAAAAATGCCTTACCTCAAACAAAACACCCCCCAGCGCCCACCAGAGGCACAAGGGGGTGTCAAAATAGCTGAAGATTCTCCTTTATTAGAGATCCAGTGAAGGAGGGATCTCTACGGAATAAATTGCATCAACTCCGCGACGCTCGATAAGATATCCGGATCTCAGAACGGTGGCACCCGTATCACCAGTATCGTTCAATGCACCTCCAATCGCACGCCAACCCACGGTGGCCGGGGGGAGCACAGACACAGAGGTGTTATAAAAAATCCTCGTGTAACCGACACCATCACCTGCTGGATTCCAAACAATATCTGCGGTGGCAGAAGTGCCGCCATCAAGAATCGGATTGGGCGCTGCGCCAAAGGCATCGTTAACTGACACTCCAACTGGCAAAACCCGATTTATCGCATTGAACCCACCTTGAAACATCATAATATTGGTGGCGTTGCTACGCACATGGCCAACAAAAACGATATCGACCGCATCAACACTTCGGCGCTGGACGAAGACAGCAGATATGAACGGCACCACAAATCCCGAAACATCACCGGTATCATTTAACGCGCCACCGATAGCTCGCCATCCCGGCGTCGCAGGGGGAAGAACAGAAGACACATTGCTGTTGAAAATTCGAGTATAGCCGACACCATCTCCAACAGGCACCCAAATCACATCCGCAGTAGCTGAGTTACCGGCCAGAAGTTCTGTAGAATCCGAAGATCCGAACAAATCTTCAACGGTCATATCCTGCCGGATCTCGTAATTGTCGCCGGTCGTAACGGCGAGCACTGGAGTCGTCGTCAGAGTGGTCGCGGTGAACCCGTCGACCGCTGCCACATCCCCTGTCGTCAGATTCTGAACCGTGTAAGGCAACCCATCCGTTAACAGCGTAGTGAAATCCACATCGTCGTCGGTCGCCGAATCGGCTGTGAAATCTCCAGCGGCAGCGACTGCATTACCCACGTTCACGCCGACCAAGTTAAACCCTTGAACAATACCCTCCGTATGATATCCCACTGGCTTAGTCACCGCAGTTTGTGCTTGGATCGCGGTGGTTGCCGCTAGGGAGGCGGCTAGGCTTAATGCGGTGAATTTGGCTTTCATAAGTGCTTTGTGGGTAGGTTTTTGGGGATTGATGCTCCGGGAAGTGAACCCAGTTGGAGGTAGACTACTAGAATTCTGAGGGGCGTTCAAGGTATTTTAGACATTTTTCTGCGCTATTTTTCCTCCCGTAATGGCCTAAAATTGGGCAATTTCTGAGGTTTTATGTGCTCGCAAGCTGCCAGCCGGGCGTAATTGACGTCGCGGGATGCTCGATATATCGGGGTTTTCCGAGGGTGCGGGGTGCCTTCGGAAACTTCATGCGGGTTCTGATTGGCCGCAAAGGGGCGCAAAAAACACAGAGAGGGAATCTGATTATTCAGGTGCCTTTTCACATTTAACACTGTGGTCGGACAAACACTAAAGTGTCGGACTGAATTTGAACCACAGATTGCACGGATTAACACAGATTTATTGGAGGCTTTCGCCGCTTTTTTTCAAATTCGCGTTCATCTGCGTAATCTGCGGTTTCCTTCTCCGCAACCCGACAGCTTAGATTTGGTGAAGCACTGGTGACGGATTTTTTGACAGAATTAACGGAATTAACAGAATTGGGGGGGACGGCTGCGCCGTCGGGGATGCGCGTTTAAGGGCGTGGTGTCGGTTTTTAATCGTCTGCCGCTGGAAGCGTCAGCTACGGAGGAGGTTGATATCTTGTTTACCTGAATGGTTACGTGAATTTACAGAATTTTTGGAGGACGGCGGCGCCGTCGGCGTTGCGCGCTTGAGGGCGTGGGGGATGTTCGTGGACACTGGTGCGGGTTCTGATTGGCCGCAAAAATCGCAAAGGGGGAATCTGATTTTACCTCAGATTTTGCGTATTTTGTGCCTCTTTGCGGCTACGCCTTTCTTTGCATCCCTCCTCTTCCTTCGGCGAGTTTCGGGGGGGCTTCGCCATCCGCTAGTATCGGCGGCCGAATAATCCGCGTTTTTTTGGCTTTGGTTCGCCGGGTTCTGATGGGTGCTGCTCTTTGCCTTGAAACATGCGCTGGAAGAGGCCTTTTCGTTTCGGTTCCTCGGGTGGGTAGCCGTGGGGCGTGTTGACGGGGAGCGGGGGTTCGCTGAAGGAGGTGTTGGAGTCGCCGGCGGGGCCGGAACGGCGTCTCTTGCGGTCGTTGGGGAAGAGGCCGGGATGGATCTCTGGCTGCGCGCGGGCGGCGCCGATGGCTTTGTCGCCGATGATGGTCTCGCGGATTTCTTGGATATTTTTCTCGACCAGGTCGTCGGTGGTTTCGATGATATGGGGCTGGAGGAGGATGATGAGTTCTCGGCGCTGCTTGGTGTTGAGGCTGGCGCCCATAAAGTGGCGGAGGACGGGGACGCGGGCGAGGAAGGGGAGGCCGCTGACGGCCTCGGCTTTGCTCTCTTGGATGATGCCGCCGAGGACGACGATGGCTTTGTTCGGCAGACGGACGGTGGTGGAGAAGCTCTGGGTGGCGATGTTTGGCACTTCGTTGCCGCCGATCACGGAGGTGCCGGTGATGTTGTCGTTTTGTTGGGTAATGGTGAGGGTGACTTCGTCTTTGGAGTTGATCAGGGGGAGGACTTCGAGCAGGAGCTGGACGTCTTCAAAGCCGATGCTGGAGGAGACGTTACCGGTGGTGTTGAGGCTGGACACGGTCTGGGTGGGGACGGCGACGCGTTCGCCGGAGGAGATGGTGGCCACTTGGTTATTGGCGGTGAACAGGAAGGGTCGGGAGATGACCTCGAAACGGTTGGTTTGCTCGAGCGCCTGGATGTAGGCGTTAAAGTGGTCGCCGATCTGCGCGAAGACGCCGAGTCCGTCTGGGCGGGGGAAGGTGGCGACATCGATGAGGTCGTTGATGTCGACGACGCCGGCGCCGCCGGCGGTGTTGCGGAAACTGCCGGCGATGTTCACTGGGGTGTTGCCGATGGAGATTTCTTCGACGGTGCGCAGGAGATCCATGCCGAAGCGAATTTCGTCGTCGAGTTCGACCTGGGCGATGACGGCGTTGATGTAGACTTGGCGTGGGCGGATGTCGATTTCGTCGAGTAACTGGTCGATGATGCGCAGGTGTTCTGGGGGGCCGGAGACGACGATGTTGTTGAGTTGGGAGTCGCCGATGATGAGGGTGTTGCCGACCAGTATCGATTCGGGGCCGGTGAGCTCCTGCGGGGCGGAGAGGCCGCCGCCGCCGCCGGAGAAGCCGCCGGTGGTGCCGCCGCCACCGCCGCCGCCGCGACCACCACGGCCGCCGCCGCCGCGATTGTTGTTGCGGTTGTTGTTGCGATTATTATTGCCGGTGGCTCCGGTGTTGCGGTTATTGTTGCGGTTTGTGCTGGCGCCGCTTCCGCCTACGGCGCCGTCCATGTAGCGGGACAGGGCGTTTGAGGCCACTGGCATGAAATCGAGGACGGGGATGTATTTGAGTTCGCGCTTGAGGAAGTTATTGATATGGCTGGGGGCGTCGTAAATTTCGATCAGGCTGCGGATGTAGGCGATATCGACGAGGCGGGCGATGACGAGGATGCTGTTGGTGCGGGTGATGGCTTGAATCTGAATGGTGTTGCTATCGGGAGAGATGGTCGGAGTGCCGACGCCTGCAGCGCCTGCACCCCGGGCGCCGGGGTTGATGACGACGTTGGTGCGTGCGCCGCCGGACGCGCCGCCGCCGGAAGACTGCCCCTGCAGGACTTCGTTGAGTGCGGCGGCGACTTCTTGGGCGTCTGCACGGATGAGGGCGATGGACTCCGGGGTGACTCCGGTGCCGGGGACGTCGATCTGGGCCTTGAGTTCGATGAGGGCGCGCACCAGCGGGACGTTGTCTGTAATGACGATGGCATTGACGTTGGCCACGGGGGCGATGGTGCTGTAGCTGCTCGGCCTAGCAACGACTTGGAACACACGCAATGCATCGTCTGGGGTGATGTAGTCGAGCTTCATCACGTAGGTGACGATGCGGTCGCCCGCCGGAAGGTCGGCGGCATCGATGTAGATTTTTGGGATGAGTTTGATCCCCACCGGCGATTTTCCCGCGGCGTTGATGAGCACGTCGGTCTTGGCGTCTTTTTCGATGATGGCGAAGCCGTTGAGGAGCATCTGGCTTTTGATGAGCTCTACGGCTTCGGCGTTGGAGAGGTCGTGCTGGGTATTGATGGTGATGGTGGTGCCGACGACGGAGTTATCGACGAGCAGGCGTTTACCGCTGATGGCCTCATAGCGCGGGACGACGAACTCTCCCACCGGGACGTTGATCCAGTTGATGGTCTCTGCGCGCGCCTGGGGAACAGCCATCGGCGCTAGGCAAAACGCGAGGGCGAAGAGGGTAGCTAAGCACGGCGGTCGCGCGGATTTTCTGGCGGTCAGCATTGGAGAGGTTCCTAGAGGTAGAGGGACGAAGGGGTAGCGCGGGGCGGCTGGGGGCACGTCTTTATCGGCGCGATGAGGGGGGGAGGACGACGGAGCGGCGGCGCACGCGGCTCGACGAGGAATTGGCGTTGGAGGGGTTGCTTGCGGCTCTGCCGGGAACCTGACCGGGGACTTGGCGGGGGGCTGCTGCCGCCCGGCCACCTGCCGCCTGGCCACCGGTGGTCGGCGAGCCGGCCGCAGCGGCATTCTGCAAGTGGTTGTGCAACTGGGCGGCGGCCTGCTGTTTGGCCACCTGGGCTCTTGCTGCCTGCTGCGGATTGATCCTGCGCCCGGGCGCTCGGGCGACGGCTTTCCCTTTGGCTGCGGCTTTCTGCGCGGGAGCACCTTTGGAGCCGGCGGTGAGGCGCTTGCTGTCGAAGGAAATTTCCCCGCTACGGGTGCCATCGGTTAG
>QIKC01000292.1 GCA_003232855.1 Verrucomicrobiales bacterium | reverse complement strand
ATGAACTTCGGTTTTCTCCCCTTCAAGTAAGGCTGCCGCCCATACCTCTCGATCTCGCGCACACCCGCGTCGAGGTAAGCCTTAATCTGTGAGGCGTTCTTATCGGTATAGACCCGAAAGTAGCAGAAATGGCAGCGTTTGCGACAAAACGGGATGTGAAAGTAGATGCCCAGCGGCAACGAATCCGGCGCCTCTGTCGCCAACACCGCATCCACCGCCGGCACTTCCTCTGGTGACCAAAAAGAATACGGCGGGTAGTTGGATACAAAATAGCTGCCGACCCCGGTGGCCTCATCGCCACTGGCCGTCGGCGCAACCGTTGTCCCTGTCTGTTCTTCTGGCATAGATACAAATTTGTTGATGTGACCCTACTTCGCCACAGGGCGAAACGCATAGACTTTCCCGTCATCGCAGCCGATCAACAACATACCAGCGGCGATCGCCGGAGACGAACGAATTCCATCCCCGATCTCGTAACTCCAACGCTTCTTGCCGTTGGCCGCATCGAGGCCATAGATGCTGCCGTCGCCCGAACCGAAAAATACCGTGTCGCCCGACAGCACCGGCGAGCTGTCGATGCTCGAACGCGTCTTAAACTCCCAAACCGCCTCACCACTCACCCGGTCGATCCGATACAGCCGCTTGTCGCGACCCGCCGCGTAAACCGCATCGTCGCTCACCGCTGGCGAGGCAAAAAACGGGAAATCGCGCTCGCCGAATTCCCACAGACGCTTCTTCGCCTTCAGGTCAAAGGCCGCCACCCGGTTGCCGTGATGCGCGACATAGGCGATCCCGTCCACCACCACGATGGAGCTGGCGATGTAACTCCCCACGTCCATCGAAGAGACCGTCTTCCCGGTCTCCGCATCGACACCATAGATTTGCGCATCGCAACCGCCGAAGTAGATGGTGCCCGCCTGCACGCCCGGCGCGCCGTTGACATAGCTCTCGGTCTCGTATGTCCACTTCGCCTTGCCGGTCGCCAAATTGACGCAGTGTAAACTGTTGTCATAGCTGCCGATCAACACGTAGTCGGCACCGTCTTTATCGCTATGGTAGAGGTTCGCCCCACCTTGAATTTCACCACCGGTCTCGTAAGTCCAAATCCGCTTACCGCTCGCCCGGTCGACCGCGTGCAAGATGCCGTCCCCCGAGCCAAACACCACCGCCGTACCGGCGATGCAGGCGGTACCGCTAATTCCATCCTCGGTGGGATATTCCCAAACCAACGCCCCATCAGCCATCTCGAAACAGGCGAAACGCCCGTCCTCCGCACCGACGTAGACCCGTCCGTCGGCGATCACCGGTGTCGCCAAAACGCTGTCGCCGACCACGGCTGACCAGGCGAGCTCCAGCGGCGGCACCAGCACCTCCGCAGCGACCCCACGCATCTCAGGAGTGCCACGGAACAGCGGCCAGCTGCCCTTATCTCCGGCCTGCACACACAGGCAGCTCAGAGCCCCGCCGACGGCGACAATCACGATCACTCTCTGCCATTCTAGCATGTACTTGAAAAACTACCCCATACCTCCTACTCTTCAAGCCCTACCCCGCTTCCCCATGGCCGATTCCCACGACCTGACCCCACAACCCATCCCCACGGAGCTCCACTCCGATTACGAAGAACGCCCGTTTCGCATCTGCACCCGCTGCGGCGAAACGCTTTGCGATTTCGTCGAAGGCTACCAAATCGCGAAAGTTTTCCGCCGTGGCGAGGTCGTCTTCGAATACGCCCTCTGCGCCCCTTGTCATACCGGATTGGTCGATGAATTCTCTGACGAGTCACGGCAGACTCTCGAAAAATTCTACCACGAAAATATAACCATCGGGCTCGGATCTGAGGCCTGCGCCATCTGTCGCTGCGGGCGAGCGGATCTTGCCGAGCCCGAATTCACCCTCGGGGCGGTTTGCCATGGCACCGAATTGCTCGAATCGCTGATGATCTGTGGCGCCTGCGCAGAGAAGTCCGGCTCCTTCATCTCCAAGAAAACCCAAGAGGTTTTTGGCGATTTCATCAACGATAATTTCCCCGGAGTCCCCGCAGACGCCCTACCATCCCCCACTCCGATCACCTATTTTTGATCCCCCAGATGTTGAACCAAACCCAGCCCACCCCCGGAGACCGCACACCCCGTCGACCGCCGATGGACGCTGCGGAGTACCGCATGATCCTCACCAGCCAGGTGCTGCGCTTAGTCTTCACCTGCGCGGTCATGGTTGCGGCCATCGCCATCGCCGATGCCACAAATGCACCGCTCGGATCAATACCCTCGGCCTTGGGCGGGTTTGTTTTCGGCTATTGTCTGGGAGCGAAATTCTTCCCAGACTCCGGCGCCGTGATCGGCAGGCGTTTTCGCAACTACCGCCGAGCCAAGCGCGGTCGACCGCTAATCGACGAAGGCGAGGTGCCAAAGGTCGGATACATCGACGACTTCCGCCGCGGCTAATCGCCCGCAAAAAAAAAGATTCTGCGTTGCCTAAGCGCCGAGCGTCGCCACCTTGCTCAGGTGTCCGACCAAAAACAATCCGCACTAGGCCTCCAGTTGCTCCGTCGCCATCTCGACGAACGCGCAGCTCAGGGAAAAAGCCGCGTCTGGCTAACCGATCGGGCGTTGGAACAAGTCGGCACCCTACCGCAACGTGCCCGCGCAGCTGCTGCCCGCGCCACCCGTGACCAGCACCCACAGCCCATCGCCACTTCCGACACCCCACCAGTCCCCACAGGAGACCGGCGCTCACAGCTCGACGCGATCAACGCGAGCGCCGAATCATGCCAAAGCTGCCGCGAGCTAGGCACCCTCCGCGACACCATGGTGTTCGCAGTCGGCTCCCCCGATGCCGAGCTGATGTTCGTTGGCGAGGCGCCGGGCTACGAAGAAGAACGGCAACGCGAGCCCTTCGTCGGAAAGGCCGGTCAACTGCTCGACAAAATCATCACCGCCATGGGACTGCAGCGCGAGGACATCTATCTCTCTAACATTGTCAAATTTCGACCCGACACTGGAGCCGCCGACCAGGGGACATCCGACCGCAAACCCACCGCCGACGAGATGGCCGCATCGGTCGGCTACCTGCGAGCCGAGATCGCCATCGTAAAACCCAAACTGATCGTCGCCCTCGGCGGCGCAGCCATGGAGGGCTTGCTCGGCCTCGACGGCAGCGTCGGTCGCGCACGCGGAAAGGTCTACACGATCGACGGACACCCCGCCATCGTCACCTACCACCCCGCCTACCTGTTGCGCACCGATTCCAACGACGATAAGCGCTTGCTGTGGGAAGACATGCTCATCGCCCTAGAGCACCTCGGCCTGCCCATCAGCGACAAGCAGCGCGGATTTTTCAAAAAGTAGAGCCGAAGCGCGACTCGTTAATCACCAAATGGCAGAGGGGGTGGGATTCGAACCCACGATAGGTTTCCCTATGCCAGTTTTCAAGACTGGTGCATTCAACCGCTCTGCCACCCCTCCAATAAATTCGTTATCAACGAGT
>QIKC01000190.1 GCA_003232855.1 Verrucomicrobiales bacterium | reverse complement strand
TAAAAGGGCTCGATTTTGATCTGTGCGAAAATTCGCACCGCGAGGGGATTGATCGAATCGACTTCCTTTTTGGCGTTGTGATAGTGCGTATCAGTCAGGTGTTCCATCTCCATCAGTACGGCGTCGCCGCCGGGAACTTTGCCATAAAATATTTCGTCGGGGAAGGTGGCGGGCAGCTGGTTTTTCCAAGCCCAAATCGCGGAGACTTTCTCGCCCCAACCCTTCTCGCCCTTTTTCCTTTCCGGGAGATCGACGTGATCCCAAAGGGATGGGTAGGGGGAGTTCGGGCTGCCGAAATGGTGCAGACTTTCTCGCTCATGACGAACTTGTAGGCTTGTTCGAAGGTGCGAATTTTTTTCATGGCGACGGAATTCGATCAGGACGGAATCGCAGAGGCTCACCACCGGTTTGGTGGCGAGCCCCCGCCTTTAATTCGGTCGGCTCTATCCTCCGAAGAGCTCTTTCGCCCTGCGCGCCATCTCCTCGGGGGAGACCTCCTCGATCACCTGTCCGAAAGACCAACGGTAGCCGAATGGGTCTCTAATTATCGCGGAGCGGCATCCCCAAAACTGATCTTCGGGCTCGCTCAAAACCTCGCCGCCGGCCTCGGTGGCGCGTTTGAACGAGTCGTCGCAGCTGTCGGTCTGGATCGCGAACAGGCACGAGGCCTTCGCGCCCTCCGGCATCGCGGCGGCGTGCCATTCGGGGGACGCCTCGGAGAGGAAGATTTTGGTGTTGCCGAGCATGAACTCCGCATGGGCGACACCGCCGCCCGGATCGGCCATGCGGTAGAGTTCCTTTGCCCCGAAGGCACGGGTGTAGAAGTCCAAGGCGGCGCTGCCGTCGTTCACGGTTAGCGAGAGGGAAACTGTCGGTTCGTTTTCTTTCATATCGGTCTATTTGGGTTGGTTCCATCGATTCATTCGGCGGATTTGTCGGGCACCCTAGCACCCCTCCCTGACAACCCTATGTCAGGAGGGTTTTCCCGGGGGCTATTTTTTTTCGTAGCGGGCGGCGAGTTCGAGGGCGGCGGCGGCCACTTTTTGTCGAAGTTCATCGGGGGAAATTACCTCCGCTCCCAGCCCGAGCCCCAGCAGCCAGCCGCTCAACCAGTCGAGCGAGTAGGCGAGCACTTCGATTTCGACCCGCCCTCCGGGAAGCTCGCTGTGTCGCACGATCTGCGCGGGCATTTCCGCCAACACCCTGTCCAGTGCCCAGCTCTCGCAGACCATTTTCACCGGGGTGAGCTCGTCTGTATCGACCTGGTGGCGGAGGTATTCCATGAGTGAAAAATCTTCGTGGCCGGCAAAGGACTCCTCGAGCATTCGCAATGCGGTGATTCGATCAAGGCGAAAATCGCGAATGCCGCAGCGCAGTCGGCACCAGGCGATGAGGTGCCAGCGTTGGCTGTAAAACACCACGCCCAAAGGTTCGACCACGCGCTTGGAAATTTCGCCCTGTCCCGCAGTGTTGTAGTTCAGAGAGAGGCATCGTCGCCGGACGACGGCCTCTTGCACTGGCATCAACGAACGCTCCTTGCCGAGCCCCCGCAGGGCGGGTGCTTGGACACTGATGGAATTCCCGAGCCGACTCAGGTAGTCCCTACGGTCTGGGGGCAGGACGGATCGCACTTTGAGCATCGCCTCGCGCAGCGGTTTTTTCAGCGATTCATCGCCGAATTTTTCGGTGAGCTCGCTGCACATGAAAAGGGCAGCCACCTCCTCGTCGGTGAACATCACCGGCGGCATGTGGTAGCCGCGCATGAGGGTGTAGCCGACGCCGGCCTCGGCGACGATGGGCACCCCGGCCTCCCCCAGCGCGGCCATATCGCGGTAGACGGTGCGTGCGCTGATCTCGAAGTGGGCGGCGATCTTATCTGCTGTAATGACCCGATGACCCTGCAGCATCAGGATCATCGCGGTTAGCCGGTCGATGCGGTTCATCGATTTTCCCGATTACGTCGCTGGCTACGCATCGTTTTTTGAGCGATTTTAGCGTGCCCGCCAACGGCGGGTATTTGCATGTCGAACTTCGATTCAGGCACGTCCGAAGAATTCATTGCGCAACCGCTTTGGCAAGCGAAAACCCGTCGATCCAGACGGCTCCAGTTTGTGCTTTACCCGCGCCCCGCCCCGGGGATCTTGCGGGGTGATATCGTTGTCCTGCCGGTCGACTCTGGCTGCCCTCTCGCTCTCCTGCGTTTTCGTGCCCCTGGCTTTACTCGCACAGGAGGGTGGGTCGTCGAAACCCAAGCCGCCACTGGTCGCCCTGCAGGAGTCGATGGCCGCCGCTAGGGCGGAGATCGCCGACAGGCGCCAGCAGCTCGACGGGGCGAAGACTGATGGCGAGAGGAAACAACTGGGGTTCGAATTGGATAAGGTCGAGGAGAAACTGAACGGTTTGCAGCTCGATTTTCATGCGGTCGCGACCGGGGTGGAAGTGGAGGGATTCGGCCTTCGCCAGCGCCAGCAGTTCGACCTAGTTCAAGAGGTGCAGGATTTGTTGCAGCCGCTGATGCAGGAACTCAAGCAAGCCACCGCACGGCCACGGGCCATCGAGGGCTTGCGCGACGACATTGAAAATTCTAGCAAACAGGTGGACACTGCAACCTCGGCGTTGAAAAATATCGATCGGGCGCTACAGGGCGAGACAGTGGCGGGCGTGGTGGCGGAGTTAAAGAAGATCAGGATAGAGTGGGAGGGGTTGCGACAGGACGCGAACAACCGGATCAGCGTCGCCCGCAGTCAGCTCGATCAAAATCTCGGGGAAAATTATTCGACCTTCGACGCGGTGACTGGGAGCTTCAGGCGTTTCGTGCAGACCCGTGGCAAGTACCTGCTGCTGACGGTCGTGACCTTCATCGGCGTGTTCATACTGCTGCGCTTGCTACTGCGCTATCTTTACCGCGTCAGTCCGTGGCAACGAGGGCGCGGGCGCTCGTTCTATTCGCGAGTGATCGACGTCGTGCTACACACCTTCACCTTCGTCGGTGCCAGCGTGGCGGCGATTCTCGTGCTGTATGCGACTGGAGATTGGGTGCTGCTCGGCCTGGCGATCATCTTCATGTTCGGCTTGGTGCTGGCCGCCAAGGACGCGCTACCGCGCGTGTACGAGCAGGCGCGCGTGTTGCTCAATCTCGGCGAAGTGCGCGAAGGCGAGCGGGTGGTGATCGACGGCATCCCCTGGCGTGTCGATTCGCTCGGCGTGTTCACCCGCTTCCGCAATCCGCTGCTCTCGGGCGGCGAGATGCGGTTACCGATCCGCAGTTTGCCAGAGCTGCACTCGCGCCCGTTTCATGCCGACGAGCCGTGGTTCCCGAGCAGGGAGGGCGAGTGGGTAACCCTCTCCGACGGCACCCGCGGCAAGGTGGTTTCGCAATCCCCTGAAATGGTCTGTTTGGTCTTGTTAGGTGGAAGTAGAAAATCCTACCGAACCACGGATTTTCTCGGCTTGGCGCCAGAGGTGATTTCGCATAATTTCCGGGTGCGGACAGTGTTCGGTGTGGACTACAGACACCAAGCGGTGGTCACCACAGAGATCCCGGAGATGCTTTGTGCGGCGGTTCGACGCGGCTTGTTGACCGTGATCGGCGAGGAAGATATTCAGCATCTCAAGGTGGAGTTTCGCGGGGCGGGCGAGTCATCGCTCGACTTGGAGATCATCGCCGACATCAGGGGCGAGGTCGCCAGCAAGCACGAAACGATCGTGCGCCTGTTGCAGAAATCGGCGGTCGAGGCCTGCAACGAGAACGGCTGGACGATCCCGTTCCCGCAACTGACCTTGCATCA
>QIKC01000191.1 GCA_003232855.1 Verrucomicrobiales bacterium | reverse complement strand
TCGGCATCGCCAGAGCCATCGACGATGGCGTTGATGTCCATGTGTGAGGCCATGTGCGGGGCGAGTTCGGCACGGTCGCCAGAGAGGATGTTGACGACGCCGCCGGGTACGTCGCTGGTGGCGATAATTTCGGCCAGTGTGATGGCCGGCAGTGGGAATTTCTGCGAGGCGAGCAGCACTGCCGAGTTGCCGCTGAGCAGCACCGGGGCGAGCAGCGAGACTAGGGCGAGCAGCGACGGGTTGTCCGGGCAGACCACCGCGACGACGCCGCAGGGCTCCGGGGTGGTGAAGTTGAAATGCGGGCTGGCGACGGGGTTCACCGAACCGAACACCTGTGCGAATTTGTCGGTCCAGCCGGCGTAGTAAACGAGGCGATCGACCGAGGCGGCGACTTCCGTGGCGGCGGCTTTCGCGGTGGTACCGGTGGAGGCGGCGATTTCGTCCGCCAGCGAGGCCGAGCGGCTCTCCAGCATTTCCGCTGCGCGGTAGAGGATTTGTCCGCGTAGGTAGGCGGCGTTCGCCGCCCAGGGCGTCTGTGCTTTGCGCGCGGCGACGATGGCTTCGCGCAGATCCTTGCGCGAGGCGAGCGCGTAGTTCGCTAGGTGCTGGTCGGTTTTGGGGTGCTTGGCGACCCGGTAGCGGCCGCTTTCGGTGCGTGGGAATTTGCCGCCGATAAATAGCTTGTAGGTCTTGAGCACGGGCAGGCGGGTAGGGGGAGAGGGCATGTGTTGGGTCGGGTCGGGTTGCAGAGTTGGGTCTAGGCGCTGTCGCGGATGTGGATCCAGGCGTGGACGTGGGGATCGCCGCGGAAGAAGCAGACCATCGATGGGCCTTCGATCTGCCACACGTCCCAGACGCCGTCGCCGCCGACGTCTTGCTTTTCAAAGAAGGCCATGTGCAGGTGGTCGAAGCCGGCGCCATCGACCAGTTTCAGCGCCTCGTCGGCATCCTTCTTGCGATAGGGGGCGAGGATGTCGCCGAGTGTCTCGCGAACTTTCGCTTTCTGATCGGCGGAGAGCTCGCTCATGGGGATGCCCTCTAGGCCGGTTTTTTTGCCGGTGAGTTCGACGGTCTTGGTGCCTTCTTCGTCGCGCGCTTCGTCGAGCAGGGCGAGCTTGCGTTGTTTGCCGTCGAGCATGGTGAACACCTCGTTGGCCTTCTTTGCTTGGTACCAGTAGGCGTTGCCGGGGTGGTCGGGTTTTTCGTTGAAGCCGTCGGCCGCGTGGCCGTAGAAGATGGGGCCGCCGAAGGCAGTGCCGGCCACCGAGTCGCCGTCACAGCGGCGGGTGCAGTGGCGCCCGGTGAGGACGAATTCGAACTTGCCGCTGTCGGGCTTGCCGAAGAGGGCGACTGAGGAGGAGCCAAAGCCTTCCCTGCCACTGTCGTGAACGACTTGGTCGAAGACTGTCTGCGCGTATTCTTCGCTGTGCAGTCCCATGAAGATCTCTTTCACCATCGCCTGCTGGTCGGCGGTGAAGTCCCTGCCGAGGCGCGGTTTGGTGATATTCCAGTTGTTGTCGACTTTCAGGCGTAGTTTGTGGTCAAAGGGGAAACAGATCGCGGCGCGCTGTTTTTCGTCGAGCGATTTGTAGAGGGTGGCGACCAGGGTTTCGCTGTCGCCGATCGTTGCGGTATCGGCGGCGATGGCTGGCAGGGAGAGTCCGGCGCTGGCTGCCGCTGCGGTGCCGAGGAACCCGCGGCGGCTGAGGGTGGGGCGGGGGAGGTGACCGTGCGCATTCATGTGTTCAGACTAGACGACACGAGGCGTTGGATCTAGCCGAAATCGGGGGTGGTTTCTCGGGTTCCATTTTTCGCTTTTTGGCGTAACTTTACGGTCACCTTTTACAAAAGGCACCGATATGAAGACCCTACGCATCCCTATATTCTGCGCCGTTTTGGCGATTGTTGCCCCCGCCCTCGCGAGTGCTGATGACGCCCCGCGCGCGATCATTCCCGTCTATGATCTGCAAGGGAGCATCGGCGAGGCCGGGCAGGGTTCGGCCAGCCTTTTTAGTTTGGGGTTGTCCGGCGCTAGGGCGCTCTCCTTTTTCGATCTGGTGCGCAGCTTAGCCATTGCGGTGGAGGACGAGGCGGTGCCCGCCGTGGTGCTGGACGTGGATTCCGCCGGGCTGGTCTTGGCACAGATCCAGGAGCTGCGTCGCCACCTGCAAGCGTTGCGTGACGCGGGCAAGGACGTTTATTTCTACACTGAAAAATTGGGTAATGGCACCGCTTTGTTAGGCAGCGTCGCCAATCACCTGACACTGATGCCACAGGGCAGCGTCAAGCTCACCGGTCTCTATGCCGAATCGATGTATTTCAAAGGCATGTTCGACAAGGCGGGGGTCAGTGTGGACGTGGTACACATCGGCGATTTCAAAAGCGCTGGGGAGACCTTTTCACGCAGCGGTCCGAGTGCGGAGGCCAAGGCGCAGCAGGGCAAGCTGATGGACGCCATTTATGGCGAGATCGTGCGTGGTATCGCCACTGGGCGTGGCATGAAGCCGAAGCAGGTGCGGGCGTTGATCGATGACGGAGCGGTAACCCCGGAGCACGCTAAGGACGCTGGTCTGGTCGATGAGTTGGCCTACCGCACCGATTTTATCGCCGCGCTGCGGGAGAAGTATGAGGGGGCGAAGTTCGATAAAAGTTACCAGCTCCCCGATCTCGACGGGCCGGACATTGACAGCATTTTTGATCTGATGAAGTTGATGTTCCAAGGCGGCGCCGATCAGCGTTCCCGGGAGGACTACATCGCCATGGTGCCGATGCAGGGGGCGATCACTGCGGAGTCGATCAAGCCGGCGCGCACGCAGTTGCTGAAGGCGGCGCGTGACGAGAAGTGTAAGGGGCTGGTGCTGCGGGTCAATTCTCCCGGCGGCTCGGCGTCGGCCAGCGATGTGTTGTGGGAGGCGACTGCGGAATTCAAGGCGACTGGCAAGCCCTTCGTCGTTTCCATGGGTGGGGTGGCGGCCAGTGGTGGCTACTACATTTCCGCCGCCGCCGACCGGATTTTTGCCGAGGCAGGGACGATCACCGGGTCGATCGGGGTGGTGGGGATGAAGATCGCGGTGGGTGGCGCGCTCGAGAAATTGGGGATTCAAGTGCACGGTCAGAAGCGCGGGCGTTTCGCCGATGCGATGTCGATGACGCGGCCGATGGATGCCGCGCAGGTGGAGATTATCCGGCGCTCGATGCTGGACGTTTATGGAACCTTCAAGCAGCGCATCCTCGATGGCCGCGGCGACCGTCTCAAAGGCGACTTGGAGAAGCTGGCGGGCGGTAGGGTGTATGCCGGATCGGCAGCCTTGAAGATTGGCCTGGTGGACGAGATCGGCGGCTTGGCGGACGCGATAAACTTCGTCGAGCAGCAGGCGGAACTCGAAGATCCACCAGTCTACCTGCTGCCGGAACCCAAGGGCGCCTTCGACGGTCTGTTCGGGCCGCCGCAGAAAGCGGATCCGAATGGCGAGTTTATCGGCCTGGCCAAGCGCCAGACTTCGCCGGTGTTCGGCCTCGCAGCGCAACTGCGCGGCAGTGGATTATTGCAACTTCTCGACCCGTGGAAACAGCGTGAGTTGGAGCGGGCGTTGGCGTGATGCTGATCGGGCCGGCGTTGGGACTGCGGCTGGATTGATGGCTCTTTTTTGATAGAACGATTATGAAGGAGGTGCCCGCGAATGAACGCGAATGGACGCGAATTTTTATGAGGGGAGATGGTTTGGAGCGAGAGGGCTGAATGGGGGCTGCGGATTTTTTGACAGAATTAACAGAATTGACAGAATTATTGGGGAACGGCTGCGCCGCCGTCGTTGCGTCTTTAGGTGCGGGTGGGACTCTTGCTGAACACTGACAAACGACTTTTCGAGACCTGAATGGTTCTGATTTTTTTATCCGCGAAGAGCGCTAAGGACGCGAAGATTTTGACTTCAAGAAGAAGAAAAATCAGCGGGTCGGGCGTCAGCTCTCAGCGCATCGCTGCCCTTGTGCGCTACCGCGCTCTCATACGCCCCCCTCAGCCGCTTGCGAACTTCGCATCTTTCGTGCTCTTCGCGGACAGATTCAAAAAAGTTCGGTGAACCCAAAGCTGAGGAACTACTCTTCGAGACCTGAATGGTTCTGATTTTTTTATCCGCGAAGAGCGCTAAGGACGCGAAGATTTTGACTTCAAGAAGAAGAAAA
>QIKC01000287.1 GCA_003232855.1 Verrucomicrobiales bacterium | reverse complement strand
AAGGCTTCGATCTCGTTCGCGGCGAAGGCAGGCATGTGATACTCCCATTCGACGATCTCGGTGCCCGCATCGGCCCAATCGACAGGGGAGGTCGGCCAACGGGAGATCGGCGGGTTGGCACGGGTTTCCTCGATGTGAGAACCATCGACCAGATCGTAGAATTCCATAATCAGGCTGAGGTCGGCCGGGGCGACGCTGCCGTTTAGGGTGGTGCGGATCGCGAGGCGCACGAACACCCGGTCGTCATCAGCGGCCATGGTGACCAAGGTTTTCCCGAACGAAAAATCTGGGGAATGGTGTGCATGGGCGTGCGCGGTGTCGCCGTCGAGCGAGAGGGTGGCGAGCTCGAAATATTCGCCCCCGGTGGTGGCGCCGAGTTCGCGTAGTTTGGCGAGCGCCGTGTCGGCTTTGTCGTCGAGCGCCATGGCGCGATAGACTTCGGCGATCTCCCACAGGATTCTTGGTTGGTCGGGGAGCCGACTGTTTGCCATGCGTAATTTTTTCAACGCACTGGCGGTATCGCCTTCGTTTTTGAGGGCGACGGCGATTTCTACCATCTCGAGGATCTCCGGGTGCAGGAGGGCGCCGGGTCGCGGGCCACGATAGATTTCCGCAGGTGGGGCGGTGGCCAGTGGTGGTGGCATGTCGAAGCGGGGGATTTGAGGGCGGGCGGTGGACGGGGCGTCGCCCTGCAAGTTCTGTGGATCGCGGGTGGCTGTGTGTTCTAGAGGCGGCAGGGTATCGGGCAAATCGAGCCCCCGGATGATGGCGGAGGTGGCTGCAATGGCCAAGCCGATGGCGATCGCGCCGAGCAGCGTCGCGGCAATGGCGAAGCTGCGACCGGCGGGCGGCGGCGGTATGGCGGCGGGGTGGGGCATTCTGGCGGTGGACTAGATACGGGAGGGAAATGGCAACCTTAGCGCGAACTCAGGTGAATCCCATAATTTTGCACGGACGGGGGAGTGAATTCAGGCTTGCGCGTCGCCGGGAGTCCGGGAACCTACCCGGTGCCTCTGCGTTCAAGCTCCGGCGTTCATTTGCGATTGCCCGCCCTCGACCTCTCTCCGGCAGAGGTCGCGGCACGGCTGCGCCCGCTGCCGGGTTTCTTCTTTTTGGATAGTGCCGACCTTGCGGGCGGGACACGGACGGGCGGCGGCTTGTCGATCATCGGCGCCTTGCCGGACGAGGTGCTGCGCGGTGATCTGCGCACCGGTCTGGCACCGTTGCGCTCAGCTTTGGCGAGCATTGGCAACTTCGGTCAGGCCGATTTTGGCGTGCCGCTCGGCGGTTTGTTCGGAACGGTGGACTTCGATGGCAGCTACTGCTTCGGCAGCTACCGGCAACTGCTGATCTACCGTCACGACCGCGGGGAGTGGCTGCAAGTGGGCGATCTGGCGTCGGCGCTGCACGGGGAGGCGGCGGTGTCGATGGACGTCGGCGACCGGGTCGAATTCTGTCCCGGCCTGGGGCGCGAGGCGTTCTGCGCGATGGTGCGTCGGGCGAAAGACTACATCGCGGCGGGCGATATCTATCAGGTCAATCTCTCGCAACGTTTCGAGGCGGCGTGGCCGACGGGTGCCGACGCCTTCGGGCTCTACCAACGGCTGCGCAGTTGTTCGCCAGCGCCGTATTCGGCCTTTCTCGATATCGGTGGCAGGCAGGTGGTGTCGTCTTCGCCCGAATGCTTTCTCGACCTCAGCGGCTCGCGGGTGCGCACGCGACCGATCAAGGGCACGCGGCCACGTTTTGTCGATGCCGGGGCAGACGAGCGGTCGGCCTACGAGCTGATGGCTTCGCCAAAGGAGATCGCCGAGTTGGTGATGATCACCGACCTGATGCGCAACGACCTCGGGCGGGTCTGCGAATTCGGCAGCGTCCGGGTCGCCGAGCTGCTCAAGTTGGAACGCTTTGCACAGGTGTTTCATTTGGTCAGCACCGTCGAGGGCCAGATGCGCGGCGAGATCGACCACGTGGCCGCCCTGGCCGCCTGTTTTCCGGGAGGTTCCATCAGCGGCGCTCCGAAGCTCCGCGCCCTGGAGGTCATCGACGAATTGGAGCCAGTCGCACGCGGCCTCTACACCGGGGCGATCGGCTATCTCGGTGCCAATGGCGAAAGCGCGTTCAGCATCGCCATCCGCACTGCGCTGGTCGAGGGCGAGTCGCTCGTCTTGCAAACTGGCGCCGGCATCGTCGCCGATTCTGATCCCGACGCGGAATACGAAGAGACGCGACACAAGGCCGCCGGGGTGTTCGCCGCCGCCGCCGCCCGGTGAGGGGCTCCCCCCCAAACGCGAAAAACCCGCCCTCTCGGGCGGGTTTTTTCAAAGGTTGATTTGTTAGGAGCGCTCTTGGTAGTGAACGCCGTTGAACGCTCAGTTAGAGCGACTTCTTCAACGCGGCAGAAGGACTGAAGCCCATCGACACCGAGGCGTTGATTTGCATCGGCTCGCCGGTCTTCGGGTTGCGGCCCATGCGCGCGGCACGGTGCTTCTTCTTGAAGGTTCCGAATCCGATAATCTGCACGACGTCATCCTTGCGGACTCCGTCTGCGATTGCTTCCAAAACGACCGAGAGGGCCGACTCCGCGCATTTCTTAGAGGCTTCGTCTCCAAGACCATTACGCACTGCTTCGATAAGTTCTCCTTTGTTCATATAGATTTCATAGGCAAATTATGAGAACTTGTAAAGCCTTCTGGGTAGAAAAATGTGCCGAAATGCCCAATTTTTGGGGAAATTTGCTCAAAATGGGCCACTTTGGCCTTTCAGATTGCTTACTTTGCTTAAATAATCCCGATTTATCATGCCCCGTCCCGACCTTCTCGACCGCCGCCCAGACATCGATCCCAGCGCTTTCGTCGCCACCAGCGCCGACCTTATCGGCGCGGTGACCGTCGGCGAGGAAGCCAGTATTTGGTACGCCTCCGTGCTGCGTGCGGACATCGAACAAATCGTAATCGGCCCGCGTTCCAACGTGCAAGACGGCGTCGTGATTCATCTCGAATGCAACCGCGGCACGCACGTTGGCGAGTATGTAACCGTCGGTCACAAAGCGATCCTGCACGCTTGCACTATCGAGGACGAAGTGCTGGTCGGCATGGGTGCGATCGTGATGGACGGCGCCACCATCGGCGCGCGGTCGATCGTCGGCGCCGGCGCGCTGGTTACCATGGGCACGCAGGTGCCGCCCGGGTCGTTGGTGATCGGCTCGCCGGCGAAGGTGGTGCGCCAACTCGACCTAGAGAAGCAGCGCTCGCTGAAGACTTGGGCGCAAAACTACGTCGAGCTATCGCGGCGCTATCTCGAAGAGGGGATTCGTTAAGGCCGGGAGAAGGTCGCAGTCGGCCTCTTGACCCCCGGGGCTTGTCCGCCGACAGTAGCCACGAGATGAAAAACGTCATCGAAGTACAGGTAAAAGCCGCGATCCCCACCAACGGAGGCTGCGCCGTTTTTCTCGGCAATGACGAGAGGGTCTTCGTTATCTACATTGATCAGATGGTCGGCGCCGCCATCATGATGTTCGTTCAAAA
>QIKC01000039.1 GCA_003232855.1 Verrucomicrobiales bacterium | reverse complement strand
ACCCACGCGAGACCGTCATCTTGCCGATCGGCTCGTCCTTGATCCATTCGATCACCTCGCGCCAGCCGACATCCGAGCGACGCTGCATCCCGTGCTGAATGACCAGCCCCTGCTTGCCGTACTTCTCGGACACTTCGACCAACTTGCGCCCCTCCCAGATATTGTGCGAAACCGGTTTTTCGACAAAAACATGCTTACCGTTCTGCGCGGCGTGGATCGCGATCAGCGTGTGCGTGTGATTCGGGGTCGCGATCATCACCGCGTCGATCTCCTTATCTGCACAAAGATCGCGATAGTCCGCGTACACCTTCGGCTTGGTGCCCTGCGTCTCGGCTACGCGCTCGGCATTCTTCTCGTTTCGCGTGGTATCGGCATCGCAGAGAGCGACGACGCGCGCACCATCATACCCGAGAACCCCCTGCACGTGCCCGCCACCACGACCACCGCAACCGATCACCGCAACGCGGATATCTTCGTTTGAGCCAACCGGCTTCGCCGAAGCGGCAAGGTTGCAAAACGTGCTAGCTCCGGCCGCGCCATATAGCGAGCCCCTAAGAAATTTCCGACGGGTAGTGTTCTTCATAATAATCAGTAACTACGAACTGTGGCGGTTTCTCAACACCACCGCAATCGCATTTCAGACGATTCTCGAAACCTGCGAAAAGTGGAAGTGCTGGCGCCGAATTGGCTGTGGTTGCCAAAATCGCCCTTCAGAAAGGTTGGCGAAATTCTTGGCAACTCATTGACAACGAACTGGTAGCAGGAGGGAGAATTGAACTCCCGACCAAAGGCTTATGAGTCCTCTGCTCTACCGCTGAGGCGGACTGTAATTCGAAGGCAATTTTTGTCAATCATCGGATCTGCTCCAATGCACCCGCCGAAATGAGGGCAGCGCTTGAGTTTCCGTTTGGAAAAAATTACCCGAGGACAAAATGGGGCGCGGAGATTGATCGAGGGCAGGAATGGGCTAGGAGGAAGTTACCGATGGATTCAACAAGAAAGAGGGCTGAGACAGTCGTCCGCCGCCTGCAAGGTGCCGGGCACGTCGCCTACTTCGCCGGGGGCTGTGTTCGCGATGCCCTGCGCGGCGCCGAGCCCAGCGATTTCGACATCGCCACCAGCGCCCGTCCGCAGCAAATCGTGGAACTGTTCGAGCGCACTCGCGAGGTGGGCGCGCATTTCGGAGTGGTGCTGGTGATCGTCGGCGGGCACGAAATCGAGATCGCCACCTTTCGCACTGACGGAAGTTACGGTGACGGGCGACGCCCGGACAGCGTCGAATTTTCCAGTCCCGAGGAAGATGCGCAGCGGCGCGACTTCACCATCAACGGCCTCTTTGCCGATCCGCTGGCCGGCGGCCTCATCGACTTCGTCGGTGGCAAGGCGGATCTCGATGCCGGGATCGTGCGCGCCATCGGCAACCCCGCCGAACGCTTTGCCGAAGACCACCTGCGGCTGCTGCGCGCGGTGCGTTTCGCCGCGCGCTTCGACTTCGAAATCGAGCCCGCCACCTGGGACGCCATGTGTGCTGGAGCGGAGACGCTTGCGAAGATCAGTGCCGAACGACTGCGCGACGAGTTCTCAAAAATCCTGCTCGACGCCAACCGCGTGCGCGGCTTCGACCTACTGGTCGACAGTGGGCTGATGGCGCAACTGATCCCGGAGATCCTCGACCTCAAAGGCTGCGAGCAGCCGCCGCAGTTCCACCCCGAGGGCGACGTCTTCGTCCACACCCGCCTGATGCTGAGCCTGTTGGAGGACGAGCCGTCGCTGCCCGTCGTGCTCGCCGTCCTGCTGCACGACATCGGCAAACCGGCCACTTACTCCTACGACGAAAAAGACCAGCGCATCCGTTTCAACGGCCATGACAAAGTGGGCGCCGGCATGGCCGCGAAGATCCTCAAGCGCCTCAAATATCCCAACGGCATTTCCGACGCAGTGGTGGCCATGGTCGATCACCACATGGTCTTCATCGACGTGCAAAAAATGCGCACGGCAAAACTCAAACGCTTCATGGCGCGCGATACTTTTAGCGATGAGATGGAACTCCACCGCGTCGATTGCCTCGGCAGTTGGGGAGGATTGGACAACTACGATTTCCTCAACACTAAGGCGGAAGAATTCGCCAACGAGCCCATTATCCCCCCTCCCCTGCTGGACGGCCGCGACCTGATGCGCATCGGTTGGAAGCCGGGACCGGGGCTCGGCCGCATCCTCACCGAAATCCAGGATCGCCAGCTAGAGGGAACGCTAACGACCCGCGAGGCGGCGTTGGAATGGCTGCGCGGCAGAACGGCGGAGTAGAAGCTTACAAAGCGGCAGCGATCTGGTCGCGGAATCCGCGAGCACGATCAGCGGCGGTGCCGTCACCGAACATGACGCCACGCGAGACGTTAATGACGACCGGCGCGCGGCGCGCAGCATCTTTGAGCAGGGACAAATCACCGCCTTGAGCACCGAGCCCCGGCAGCAGCAGTGGCGCATCAGGGATTTTAGCGAGCACTTCAGGCGCCGCATTGGTAAGGCCGACAACGAAGCCGATTTCGCCGGGCAACTCCCCCGCCCGATCCGCCATATCAGCGACCAACTCGAACACCTGACGCCCATCGGCCAGCGTTTGCAGTTCGATATCGGCGGCGCTGGGATTCGAGGTGACACCGAGCAAGTAAACGGCTTTCCCGGCATGGCCGAGCATGGGCGCCACAGAGTCGAAGCCCATATAAGGGCTAATCGTCACCGCATCGACACCGAACAGAGTCTCAAAATAAGCCTTGGCGTAGTATTCCTGAGTGGCGCCGATGTCGCCACGCTTGGCATCGAGAATGACGGGGATTTCTTCCGGGATACCGGCGAGCAGGCGCTCGAGAATCGCAAATCCGGCCGATCCGAGCGCCTCGAAGTAAGCCATATTCGGCTTAAAAGCGGCAGCGTAGGAGGCCGTTTCTTCGGCCAGAGCGCGCACGAAAGCCTCAAAATCGCCATCGATTTGATCCGGCCGCGGGTCGATACCGACACAGAGATTCGACCCGATGGCAGCGATACGGGCTTCTAATTTTTCCGTGTAGGTCATGTCGTTGCGGACGAATTATTTAACAAAATAATGGAGCGCGGACTTGTAGTCCGCTTTAGGGCGGCGCTGAAGCCAGAGGCGGTCATCGTTTGAGATGCGACGTTTCTTTAGACAGAATTAACGGAATTAACAGAATTATTTAAGGCGGCTGGCGCCTCATCACGGAATGCTTAGAGCATAAGACACATCTGACTCAACGCCAACCGGACTTCTGAGTTCAAACAACATCCTCAAAGCCAACACGCTCCGCGCCTCCCCGAGGGTCAGATGTCGCCTTCATGTGTTCTCTCTATTGTACGGACTACGCGTGAAGGGCATTAAAAACCGCTTCGGGGTCTCTATCAACGACCCTCAGCAAAGCTTTGGCTGGCCCATCCGGATGCCGACGACCCTGCTCCCAATTCTGTAACGTTCTCACGCTAACACCGATAATCGCAGCGAAGCGTGACTGTGAAAGTCCTAGTCTCTCGCGAATCTTCTGAGGATCCGGAGCAGCATGCACAAACGTGCGCGATGGCTTACGCTTGCCTTGCTGAATCTCTCCTGCCTGCTTGATGCTCTCACACAGCTTCTGGAAATCTGAATCATTCATCTTTTAGGTGGGTTTCGACCAAGCGACGGAGGATTCGCGCCTGCTCATCAGTTATGTTTTCCTGCTTGCTCTTCGGATACGCGTAAAGAAGGAACATCTCCTCGCTGCATACCAGATAATAGATCACTCTAATCCCGCCACTCTTACCCTTGCCCGGTAATCTCCACCGAATTTTGCGGAGACCACGCGAACGCCGGATAAGATCGCCAGCTTCTGGATCGGCGATGAGCGCCTGCTGCAGTTCCGCATAGGAACCATCGTCGAGAAACGAGGTAATCTGATCTGTGAATATGGGCGTTTCATAGAAAATCATCTAC
Source organism: Verrucomicrobiales bacterium (assembly GCA_003232855.1). Classification (GTDB taxonomy): domain Bacteria; phylum Verrucomicrobiota; class Verrucomicrobiia; order Verrucomicrobiales; family DEV007; genus SZUA-55. The sequence goes on along the minus strand of QIKC01000039.1, from coordinate 372 downwards.
GATTGCCGACTATACGCCAACGACGTATGTTGGCAAGCTTGATTTTGACAGAGCAACTCCATTTCATGCTCATAAAAATTCTGTTAATTCCGTCAAAATCCTACATCGCAGCCGTCCGATCCCGATCTAACAAAACATCCCCACCGACAACAACCATCTCGACGCGACCGTCTAAGGCTTTGTCGAGAAAGGGAGTGTTAGAGGCTTTCGACTGCATGAAATCTTTGCTGAAGGTGGTGCTGGCGGCCGGGTCGAAGAGCAACAATTCGGCGGCGCTGCCCTCGGCGATGGCGATTTGCTCCATTTTCAAAATGCGCCGCGGCTCGGCGGCGTAGCGTTTGACGAAGATTCCCCAGTCCAGCTTCCCCGGTT
>QIKC01000267.1 GCA_003232855.1 Verrucomicrobiales bacterium | reverse complement strand
TGGATCAGTATCTCCGGGGCAAACCCGGGCGCCGCGTTCTGCTTAGGAACGAGAAAGGGCGCATCGTTAACGCCAAGGACGAATCCGGACGTATCATCGGCCAGATTTCTTACGATCCACCGCAGGCGGGTGCGGACGTCTGGTTGACGATCGACCTGCGTTACCAATACATCGTCGAGAAGGCACTGCGCGAGGCCGGAGTGGGGCGCGGCACGGCAGTGGTGGTCGCCCCTAGCACATACAAAACGCAGCTGAAGATCGGCGGCACGGTCGAGGAACATTGGATTTATGCGGGCGACATTTTGGCGATGGTTTCCATCCCTTCGTATAACCCGAACAAGTTCATCCCCTCGATCAGCGAGAACGATTTCAAGCACTACACCGACAACAAGGCTGACCCGTTCATTAATCGCGCGCTCAAAGACCACGCGCCGGGTTCGATTTTCAAGATTCCCGTCGGCCTGGCCGGGGTGTTAGTCGGGATCGATGGTCGTCCATTCATCTGTGGCACCGGCGCATCCTACGGGTCGGACGTATTCTTGAAGTGTTGGATCCATGGCAAGGGCGACCACGGCTCGCTCTACATGCGCAATGCGATCAAGCGCTCCTGCAACGGCTATTTCTATCGCTATGGAAACGCTGCCGGTATTCGGAACATTCAGAAGGTCACGAAGTGGATGGGCTTGGGCAAACTCACCGGGATCCCGCTCGGCTACGAAGATCCCGGTTTGGTGCCGAACCCGGAGTGGAAACGCTCGCGCGGGCTCGGCAACTGGGGAGCGGCCGACTCTGCCCAGGTGTCGATCGGGCAGGGCGCTACCGAGGCTACGCCGCTGCAGATGGCGGTGGTCGCCGCCATCATCGCCAACGGTGGCAAATGCTACAAACCGAGGTTGGTTCACAAAATCGTCGAAGACGGGGTCGAGCAGCGCGAGGATCCGGTGTTGCTCCACGACCTCACCCTGTTGGGCATTCCCACCGAGAAAATCGAGGTCGCCCGTAGCGGCATGTGGGACGTCGTCAACGCCAGCGGCGGCACGGCGCGGCGCGCCCGCTCGGAGATCGCTCAGATATCGGGGAAGACAGGAACCGCCCAGACCGGGCGCAAGCGGGAGAACGGCGACAACGAGACCAACGCCTGGTTTATGGCCTTCGCCCCCTACGATACGCCGAAACTGGCGATCTGCGTGATGGTGGAGAGCGGCAAGGCGGGCGGGGTGGTCGGGGCGCCCATCGCCAAGAAAATTATCGACGAGATCCTCTCCATTGAAAAATTCGACTACATCCCGCCGGTGGCACCGGTGGCGGAGGCTGAGGGGAACTTTGACTTTGTGGAACTTGTGAGCTTTGATGCCAATCCCACCGAAGCCTTTGTCGATGACGAAGACGACGGATCCGCAGTCGCCGCTACACCGGTTGTTGTGGCGCGGGCTGTGAAAAAGAAGCGCACGCGCGCGCCAACAATCAAAAAAGCCCCGGATAGTCGGGGTTCAGTGAAACCGAAGAGGAAAGCCCGCAGGGGCATCTTCAGCAGGTTCCGGCGGAACCGGTAGGCGAGTGCCGCCGGTTCCGAACCCACAAAAATCAACAAATTAACCAGAGGACAGTGAACAAACCGTCCAGACATATTCCAAACCATGTTAAAGAGGCTCAGAAGGTCTCGCCAGGGCGACGCGTCGGGCGAGGGACATCAAATTATTGTCAGCGTCGAAAAAATTGAGAACCGAGTTGCGCAGTTAAAGAGCGGTAGGCTCGAAGACTACACCATCGAACGTGTGGGGGACGAGAACATCGTCGGCAGCATTTTCAAAGGACGAGTCAAAAACATCGAACAGGGTCTCAAGGCCATGTTTGTCGACATCGGTACCGAGAAGAACGCGTTCCTTCACTTTTGGGACGCGATCCCGGCGGCGCTGGATAGTGGGCTCGAGGAAATCAGCCGCAAGCGCGGCGGCAAGAGGTCGCCCAATGGGGTGCAGTCGAGCGATATTCCGAGCATCTACCCGGTGGGATCCGAGGTTCTCATTCAGGTGAGCAAGGGGCCGATCGGCACCAAGGGGCCGCGCGTTTCCACCAACATCACCCTGCCTGGGCGCTTCATGGTACTGATGCCGCTCAACGATCAGTTCGGCATCTCCCGCCGCATCGACGACCCGAAGGAGCGCCAGCGCCTGCGCAAAATCACCGAGAAAATGGACGTGCCCGAAGGCATGGGCGTCATCCTGCGCACCGTCTGCCAGGGGCAGCGCGCTCGCTACCTGATTCGCGACCTCAACATGCTGCTCGAACAGTGGTACGAGATCGACGAACTGCGCCAAAACAACAAGGCGCCGTTGTGCGTGTTCCAAGAGCCGCCGCTGGTCGAGCGCACCGTGCGCGACTTCCTCACTGATGAGGTCGCAGAGGTGCTGTGCGACGACGAAGAAACCGTCCAGCACATGCAGAATCTGGTGAGCCGGATCTCTAGGCGCTCGAAAAAACGCATCAAGCTCTACTCGGACACGCAGCCGATCTTCCAGCGCTACAATATCGAAAAGCAGATACTCAACGCCTTCGAGCGCCAAGTGGGGCTGCCCTGCGGTGGCTCGATCGTTATCGACGAGACCGAGGCGTTGATCGCCATCGACGTCAACACCGGTCGCAACAAGGGCAAAGGCAGCGCCGACAAGATGATCTTGCAGACCAATCTGGAGGCCGCCGACGAAGTCGCCCGACAGCTGCGACTGCGCAACATCGGCGGGCTGATCGTCGTCGATTTTATCGACATGAAGAGCCGCAAGGATCAGATGGCGGTCTACCGCATGATGCGCGAACGCACCGATGACGACAAGGCGAAGACTCAGGTGCTCCAGCTCTCGCAGCTCGGCCTAATGGAAATGACCCGGCAACGGCTCAACGACAGCCTCAGCCGGTCGATGTACAATCCCTGTCCCACCTGTGAGGGCAGCGGTCGCATCAAATCGGCAGAGAGCATCAGCGTCGAACTGCAACGCCGCCTGACCGAACTCTTGCAACGCCCGCGCGAAGACCTGAGCGACTTGGTTATCGTCGTTCACCCGGAGATCATGCAACGCCTCAAATCGGAAGACGCGGCGCACCTCATCGACATCGAACGCCGCCATCAAGGGCGCCTGACCTTCCGCAGCGACCCCGCCCAGCGGCGCGAAGACTTCACCATCACCTCAGCCGACAGCGGCAGGACGATCAAGGCGTAAATTTTATCCATTGCCGACCCTTTGGGGATGTAGGCTATCCGGGGCGTTAGACGAAGAATGCGAGCGCCGCTGTGACTCAGCAAGCAAACCGAAAAGGCACCAGGAGGGCATCCGCGATTTGCGTTACGCTTGCCGTTCTCCTGGTGGCGTGCTCGGCGTCCTACACACTTGACCTAATTCGCGGGCAAGCCTCCAGTCAGCGTCTCAACAGAGATTCGCAAATAGAGGAGATATCGAGGATTGGTAAGCGTCCGAGCGACCCGTCCTGAAGTTCCGGTCGCGCGTTAGATTTCGGCCTACGCTCGGGGCATGACCTACCGACGATACACCGA
>QIKC01000217.1 GCA_003232855.1 Verrucomicrobiales bacterium | reverse complement strand
CCCCGGGCGGGTGAGGAGCCACGCCGGGTGCGCGGTCGGGTGGTCGATGATCAGTGAGTGGAGATCGGGCACGGAAGGTGCTACAGTCAGGGCATGAACGAGGCTCAAAGAACCGCTTGTCCGGCGAGCGCTGGCGCACCCCCGGAGGCGGCGCTGGCGTTGGCGCGCGATTTGTTTTTGGTTTAGGCACCCGGAGGCCAGCGTCGATTCGAGCGAGGATGTCTACCTCGTCATCACCCATCTTCGCGAGTACGGTAACCATGCCGCGTGGCGCGAGGCGCAGCACCTTTGGAAATGCCTCTAACCGACTTCCAGAAACAGGTGCTAGCACTGCTGGCGGGTCATCGGAGCGAGCGCAGCCACTTCGCGGGTGGGCTAGTGTTGAATGCCGCCGACGATTCCGCCCGCTACAGCCACGACTTTGATATTTTCCACGAGGCGAAGGAGGAGGTCGCGCGCGCCAGCGAGAAAGACGTCGAGACGCTGCGTGCTGCGGGTTTCGAGATCGAGTATGTCACGAAGACTTGGGACGCGCCGAATGATTTCCGCAAGGCGCGGGTGGCGCGCGATGGCGGTTCGATGGAACTCGACTGGGCGGCGGACTCGGCGGTGCGTTTTTTTCCTGTCGTAGCCGACCCGCTGCTCGGGTGCCGGCTACATCTTTTCGATATGGCGACCAACAAGGCGTTGGCCTTGTCCGCGCGCAGCGAGACTCGCGATTACGTGGACATCGTCGTGCTCGATGAAACCTATCCGCTGGAGGCGATCTGTTGGGCCGCCTGCGGGAAAGACCCTGGGTTCAGCCCGCTATTCCTGCTGAAGATGATGCGCCGCTTCGCTAAGATCGACCCGGTGACGCTCGACGAGATCAAAGCGCGCGACCTCGACCCGATCGATCTCAAGCGGCGGTGGATCGACATGGCGGATCGTGCGGAGGCGGCGATGGAGCGCGTCGCCAACGCCCAGCCCGACCTTCCTATCGGTATTGCCTTTCTCGACGGCGAGCAGGTTCCGTGTTGGGTCGAAGCGTCGCCCGAGCTGATCCAGCATCCGCCTACCGTGCGCGGTTGCCTGCCGCGGGTTTCGGGCTAGTCTTTGTCTTTCTTCAGCAGCCCGAGCTTTTTGAGTTTCGGCCAGATGACGGCGCGGCAGTAGCGGTTGTTCTGGTTGGTCTCGAAGTAGTCTTGGTGGTAGTCCTCGGCGAGGTAAAATTGGCTGGCCTCAGTGATTTCGGTGACGATCGGGTCGTCGAATTTTTTGGATTTGTCGGTCTTGGCTTTGGAGGCTTCGGCTGTCCTCTTTTGTGCTTCGCTGTGGTAGAAGATGGCGGAGCGGTATTGGGTTCCTCGGTCGGCGCCTTGGCGGTTGAGGGTGGTGGGGTCGTGCAGTTCCCAGAAGACTTCGAGCAGCTTGTCTAAGGAGATCGCGGTGGGGTCGAATTTGACTCGGACGACCTCGGCATGGCCGGTTTTGCCGGTGCCGATTTGTTTGTAGGTGGGGTTTTCGACGCGGCCACCCATGTACCCGGATTCGACGGATTGAACGCCCTTGATGCGCTCGAGCACGGCTTCGATACACCAGAAGCAGCCAGCGCCGAGATCGACGATTTCGAGGTTGGCGGCGTCTTCTTCGGAAATTTTTTCCGGGGTGACTGGAGCGACGGGTTTCATGTTTTTCGTTCCGATGATCGCTGGGCCGGCGACCACGAAGGCGACGGTGGCGAGTGCTGCGGCGGCGATTTTGGTGGTGGTGCGAATCATGGGGTGTGTGGTTACTCCCCCAATATCCGTGTAACTCGGGGGGAAGTCAATGGGTGGGGGACCCCGGCGGCGCTCAGTTCTCGAGTTCGCCCGAGCCTGTGGAGGCGACGGGTTGGCCGATTGGAGGTTCGACGCTCTCGGCTGGCTCACTTCCCTGGGTGTTTTTTCCCTGATCGTCTTTTCCTCCGTAAATGTTGCTTACGAAGAAGGCGATTGGGATACCGAGTAGAAGGAGGGCGATGGTGACGGCGCCGGGCGAAATTTTGCGCTGGGGAATTTCCTCTTCGAGATCCTGAAACTCTGGTCCGATGGCGATGCCTTCGAGGAAGGCGACTTCGTCCTGGTGGGAGATGAGGCGACCGTCCCGTTGGGCGAGGTATTCGGTCGGGTCGATGTTTAGGAACTTGCAGTAGAGGCGCAGGAAGCTTTTCGCATAGACGTTGTTCGGGAAATGGGAGAAGTCCTCGCTCTCCAAAAACCGGATGCTGGCTGCGGGAACTCGGGTGCGGTGGGCGACGTCTTCGACGACGAATCCCAGCGCCTCGCGAGCCTGGGTGAGTTGTTTGCCGATACGAGTATCCATTGTGCCGAGATCCGGGTAGGCCGCGACCTTCGGCGTATCGCCGTGGAGGAGGGGCCAGTTCCGGGTGGCGAACGCTAGCCGTAATCGTCGGTCAAATCGACCAAAATCTCTCGCGGTTTGGCACCTTCGCCGGGACCGATGATCCCTCGCATCTCCAAAATATCCATCATGCGCGCGGCGCGGGTGTAACCGAGGCGCAGGCGTCGCTGAAGGAGTGAAGTGGATGCCCGCCGTTCTTGCTGGATGACGTCGAGGCATTTTTCAACGATTTCTTCGTCTTCTTCGGATACATCATCGTCGTTCTCGGAGTTGCTGTTCAGGGAGTCTTCGATCTCGTGCTCGAAGATTGGCGAGGCCTGACTGGAGCAAAAATCGACGACGGCGGTACACTCGTCGTCGGTGATGAGGGAGCCTTGAGCGCGTTGCAGTTGCGCGCTGCCGGGGGGCAGGTAGAGCATGTCGCCTTTGCCGACCAGCTTTTCGGCGCCTTTGCTGTCGAGGATGACGCGGCTATCGAGCGCTGATGACACTTGGAAGGCGATGCGCGAGGGGATGTTGGCCTTGATGATGCCGGTGACGACGTCGGCGCGCGGCGTCTGGGTGGCGATGATCAGGTGGATGCCGGCTGCGCGCGCTTTTTGTGCGATGCGGGCGATGGCCTGTTCGATGTCCGCCGGAGCGGTTTGCATCAGGTCGGCGAGCTCGTCGATGATGACGACGATGTAGGGTAGGCGATCCGGGATGTCTTCTTTTTCCTCGGCGGCGTCTTCGACCGATGCGGCGATCTCGCCATCGCGCAGTCGCTCGGTGCGCCCGACGTAGCGGTCGGGGCCGGTGTGGACGTTGACGGCGTGGGTGGTGAGGATGTCTTCGCTATGCGCAGCGGGGACGGCTTCCTCCCATGGCGGCGCTTCTTCCTTTTCTCCCTCGCTCGGCTCTGCGTTGGCGTCGTCGGCGCTGGCGGGCTCTTCCTCACCTTCTTCGTATTCGACTTCCACCTCTTCGTATTCGTATTCCCACTCGCCGTCTTCGTCGCTTTCGGCTGCCTCTTCGCCTTCTTCGACGTCGACGTATTCCCATTCGCCATCCTCGTCGCCTTCGGCGGTGGTGGTGGGTGCTTCGTCGAGTGTTTCATCGGTGGCGTCGGCTGCGGGTTGGGCGTCGGCGGTGACGATTTCTTCGGCCTCGACTGGTTCAACCACGGCGGGCTCGCGACTGTTGAAGGAGTCAAAATTGCGCACGTTGAGTTTGGCGAAGAGGTGGTAGCGGCGCTCCATCTCGTTGACTACCCAGCGCAGGGCGATGAGGACTTTTTTGGGGTCGGTGACGACGGGGACAATGAGGTGGGGGAGGCTGTTGTAGCCCTGCATCTCGACCAC
>QIKC01000008.1 GCA_003232855.1 Verrucomicrobiales bacterium | reverse complement strand
GCTGCTGGGTGAGCGAGATTGATTTGGAAAAAATAGCAGAAGCGGCGCGTGTGGCTGGCGAGGAGATCCTCGAGGTGTATGCTCGTGATTTCGAGGTGGAGACTAAGGCGGACGATTCGCCGCTGACGGAGGCTGACCGACGTGCCAACGCGGTGATTATGGACGCGCTGGCGACCCACTACCCGCAGATGCCGGTGATTTCAGAGGAGAATCGGGAGGTTCCTTATGCCGAGCGCGCTGGCTGGGACGAGTTCTGGCTGGTCGATCCGCTGGACGGAACCAAGGAGTTCGTCAAAAAGAACGGCGAATTTACCGTTAATATCGCGCTCATCAGGGATGGCGCGCCGGTGGCGGGGGTGGTTTACCGGCCGGTGGACGGCACGCTCTATGCGGCGGAGCAGGGGGCGGGGGCGTTCAAGACGACACCGGAGGGCGGCGCGGTGAAGATTTTTAATGACCGGCATTATTCGACCGAGGACGAGGTGATCGTGGTGGCCAGCCGCTCGCATCTGAGCGCGGAGGTCGAGCAGTTTGTCGAGGGTCTGCGCGGCGAGGGCAAGTCGGTGGAGTTTCTCTCGGCGGGCAGCTCGTTGAAATTGTGCATGGTGGCGGAGGGCAGCGCTACCGTTTATCCACGCTTTGCCCCGACCATGGAATGGGATACCGGAGCGGCGCACGCGGTGGTGTTGGAGGCGGGGAAAAAAGTGCTGAATCGCGAGACGGGGGAGGCGCTGGTTTACAATAAGGAGTCGCTGCTGAATCCGTGGTTTATCGTCGAGTAGGTGATGCGTGTTTTCGTCATCGGCGCGGGTTATGTCGGGCGGGTGCTGTGTGGTTTATTGGAGGGTGCTGGGCATGAGGTGCGGGCGATCACGCGTGGCGGTGGTGATGGCGCGCTGGCGGCGGACGTGTCGGAGCGCGGCTCGTTGAGCGCTTTGCGTGAGAGAGTTGGGGCGCCAGATGCGGTGGTGCATTGCGCTAGCGCGGGGCGTGGTGGCGATCGGGCGGAACGCTATCGGGCGGTGTATCTGGAGGGCTGTCGCAATGTTGTGTCAGTGCTGGCTCCCGAGCGGTTTGTTTTCGTCAGCAGCACCAGCGTTTACGCTCAAATCGATGGCACGTTGGTGGATGAGGCGTCGCCAGCAATGCCGTCTGCGGAGACGGGCAACATTTTGTTAGAGGCAGAGGCCGTGGTGTTGGACGCGGGCGGAACCGTCGCTCGATTGGCGGGAATTTACGGGCCGGGGAGGTCGTATTTGCTCAAACGCTACCTGTCTGAGGAGGCGTCCATCGATGCCGGTGCGGCGGGGGATGGCGGCCGGTGGATCAACCAGATCCACCGTGATGATGCGGCCTCGGCGCTGGCGTCGTTGATTTCGGGCGCGGTGGCTGCTGGCATCTACAACGTCTCCGACGATACGCCGCTCACGCAGCGTGCCTGTTATGAGGAATTCGCCCGTCGTTTTGGCAAAGGCATGCCGGGGCTGCGGCGTGCGGATTTGGGGAAGGTGCGTGGCTGGTCGCACAAGCGGGTGTCGAACGCCAAGCTGCGTGCGATCGGCTGGGCGCCGCAGTTTCTCAGCTATTTCGATGCGCTCGATGGCGACCCGCAGCTGCTGCGATCGATCGCCGGGTAGTCGTGGTTTCTCACTATCTCGCAGGCGCAGATTTCGCCGCCATTCGGAGCATGGACGCTTCCGATGAATAGTCGCCAAGCTGCTCCAGCGGCACCCAGGCCAGATCGTGCGACTCGTCGCTGACGGTGAAATCCTCACTGCCGTTGGCGCGGAACAGGAAGCGGGCGTCGTAGTGGAGGTGTTCTGGCTCGTCGCCGCGGGCGGGGATGCGGTGGATGTCGAGGTCGAAGATTTTTTCCGACACGATTTCTAACAAATCGATGCCACTTTCTTCTCGCGCCTCGCGCGCGGCGCCGGCGAGCACGTCCGGGTCGCCATCGACATGGCCACCGAGCTGTAGCCAGCGGTCGAGCTTGCGATGGTGGGTGAGCAGGACTCGGCGGCCCGATTTGTCTAGAACCCAGGCCGCTGCGGTGACATGGCCGACTTTCAGGGAGCGTTCGAAGCAGTCCGGGTGGGCTTTGACAAAATCGATGTAGCGCTGGCAGCATGACGCTTCCCGCAGATGCCGGGCGGCGTATTCTTCCAGCAGTGACAGGAACGGCGCGCGGTGCATATCGCCCCTGAAGGATGCGGCCGGAGCGCGTTAGCCTTTTTTCCAGCAGACGAAAGTCTGGCCGGTCTGGGCGGACATGGAATCGACGAAAACGTCTGCGTCGAAGCCCTCGAGTGCGAACAGGCGTTCGCTGAGTTCGTCGGCGTTGGTCGCCCCTTCGGGAACTACCACGGTGGCGGTGGGCCCGTGCAGGGTGATGAAGGTGACCGGCATGGGATCGCTCTCGGTAACGACGATTTCGACGCGGAGCAGGTTTTTCCAAGACAGCGAGTCCATGGTGCCATCGGGACGGTGGCAGCGGATTTCGGTGTCGTTGACTTCGAGGATGTATTGTTCTTCGTCGGTCACAGGCGGGGACTATCAGGGAGCCCGGGGCAACTATCAAGTGGAGGATGGTGGCGGCCCCGGGAATTGACTCGCGACCGCCCCGGTTCTAGGACTGCCCGGTGTCTACGGCCAAACAAATCAGCGTCGCTGCCCGGCGGCTGGGCGAGACCGTCGGCGGGCTGGCCTTCTCGGAGCCGGTCACCCATGTTTACAATCCGCTCGATTACGCTTGGGCGCCGCACGCGGAATACATCCGGCGTTTCGGCGCGACGCGCAAACGAGTGGTTTTGTTAGGGATGAATCCGGGGCCGTATGGGATGGCGCAAACGGGGGTTCCCTTTGGCGAGGTCGCGGCGGTGCGCGACTGGATGGGGATCGAAGCGCCGGTGTCGAAGCCTGTCTGCGAGCACCCGAAGCGGCCGATTCAGGGCTTCGATTGCACGCGTTCAGAAGTGAGCGGCCGTCGCCTGTGGGGATTTTTCGCCGAGCGTTTTGGTACGGCGGAGGCGTTTTTCCAGGAGCACTACGTGGCCAACTATTGCCCGTTGGTGTTTATGCAAGAGTCGGGGAAAAACCACACGCCGGATAAGCTGCCGGCTGCGGAGAAGGCGCCGCTCGACGCAGCCTGTGACGCGCACTTGCGCTCGTTGTTGGAGATTTTGCGCCCGCAGTGGGTGGTGGGTGTTGGAGCTTTCGCAGAGTCAAAACTGACGGCGGTGATCGCCGGGCTCGAGACGCCACCGCAGGTCACCCGCGTGCTGCATCCCAGTCCGGCCAGCCCGGCGGCGAATCGCGGGTGGGGTGAGGCGGTGCTGCGCCAATTGCAGGAAGCCGGGGTTTGGTAGGCAACGCTGCCCGCGGCGGTGGAGTGGCGGACAGGGTGGGATTCGAACCCACGGTAGAGTTGCCCCTACACACGCTTTCCAAGCGTGCTCCTTAAACCACTCAGACACCTGTCCAGATCTCCGGGGGGTATGGTTGGATGGGAATGCGCAATACGCAAGGGCTTCTGCGCGGCTCTCGAATTTCGAGGGCGGCGAGCT
>QIKC01000037.1 GCA_003232855.1 Verrucomicrobiales bacterium | reverse complement strand
TAGATGATTAGATTATCGACGCTTTGGAAATCGAAGGTGCCCCAAATTTTGAGATCGCCATCGCCGTTTGTCCCGAGCAGGTAGTAGGCGGTGAACGACGATCCGTTGTAGAGCTGTATCTGATCGGCGAGCCCGAGGTCGAAGGCGGCGTAGAGGGGCTCCTTGATGAAGGCTTCGGCCAGGGTCACATGCGGGCGAAGCGCGATGCGGTAACCGCTGAGGTCGGGGATCGGGAAAGCGGTGTTGGTGATGGCGTCGGGTTCGATGACGATGTCGCCGTCGGCCGTCCCGGCGTCGGTGGTCGCGCTCTCGTCGACTTCGAAGCGATGGCCGACGGCGATGTCGGTGTTGCTGGCCGGGCCGTCGATGACTTCGATGTAGTATGATTTTTCGTTTTCGAGCAGGGCTCCGATGTCGTCGGCCGCTTCGGCGGCGCTGACGCTGTTGGTATCTGAAGAGGCCAGCGTGGTGACGAAGACCGGAGAGTGAACCATCGTCACTCCGACCGTTTGAAAGCCCTCGACGAGTGGCACCCGATAGTAGCCGACAGGATCGGAGCTGACGGTGACGTCGGCCATCATCGGGATGGGTGTCAAAATGAGCCCTGTGATGGCGAACACGGACAATCGAAGGTTAAGTGAAAACATAATTCCAAGGCAAATCAGATTATGGAATTTATAGAAATTACTCCTAATTGTCAAATATTTGCTGATAATATGCAAAATAATCACAAAAACATCATGAAAAGTTAATGATTTCCGGAGATTTTGACAACTGTGCTGAGGCGACGAGGTTCGGTCGTTGTCAACAAAACGGATATTACTTGGTGTGAGCGGCTCGATCGCCGCCTATAAAGCGGCTGATTTAACCAGTGGGCTGACCAAACTTGGGCATTCGGTGACGGTGGTGATGACGGCGGACGCGGCGCAGTTCATCACTCCGCTGACCTTACAAGTGCTGTCGAAAAACCCGGTAGTTACGGGGCTATACGACGAAAAAGAGAACTGGCGCCCCGGCCATATCGAGCTAGCTGACACGGCGGATCTACTACTGGTGGCGCCGGCCACGGCGAATCAGGTGGCGAAGTTTGCCAACGGGTTGGCGGACGACGTGTTGGGAGCGATTCATCTGGCGACTCGCGCCCCCGTGCTGATGGCGCCGGCGATGAATGGCAAAATGTGGCAGCATCCCGCCACCCGCGACAACGTTCAGCGGCTGACCGAGCGCGGGGTGCGCATGATCGGCCCGGAGGAGGGGATGCTGGCCTGTGGTTACGAGGGGATCGGTCGCTTGTGGCCGGTGGAGGGAATTATCGAGGTGGTGGAACAAATACTCGCAGAGGGCAGCGAGCGAGCGGAGGTTTGAGGCGTGCGATTGCTTATCACAGCCGGTCCGACTCGCGAGGCCATCGACCCGGTTCGCTATCTGAGTAACCACTCGTCGGGGAAGATGGGCTACGCTATCGCCGCAGAGGCGGCGGCGCGTGGGCATGCGGTGCTGCTGGTGAGCGGGCCGGTATCGCTCGCCGTCCCCACGGGGGTCGAGCGGGTCGCGGTGGAGAGCGCTGCGCAGATGTACCAGGCGGTGGCGGAACGTATCGGCAGTTACGACGTGGCGGTGATGGCGGCGGCGGTCGCCGACTACACTCCTGCCGAACCGGCGACGCAGAAGATTAAGAAGGATGGCGCGGCGCTGGAGCTGGCGTTGGTGCGCACCCGCGACATCCTCGCCTCCGCGCGTGGCGAGTTTGGGTTTGAGGGTTTGTTAGTGGGATTTGCCGCGGAGACTGAGAACCTGCGCGCCAACGCCATGGGCAAGCTGCGCCGCAAGGGGTGTGACCTGTTGGTCGGCAATGATGTCTCGCGCAGCGACATCGGTTTTGGCAGCGATCACAACGCCGTCACCCTTTTCTCCGCCGATGCGGAAGAACAGGTGATCGCCCGCTGTCCGAAGACGGAGGTGGCAGCGAGGATCCTCGATCGGATCGAGGCGGAAGCCCGTGGCGACGGTTTTTAACCGTCTGGCTCCGGGGGCGGTTTGGGGTGGGAGGCCACAAGGCAGGAGGTTGCAAACCTCCTCTACTGCTCATCGGCGGCGTCTGTGCTGGGAATTGGTACACGACAGCGGGCATCGGGAAGCGTATGGTCACCGCCTTCTCATCCATGAACAATTATCTAGAGATCGCTGAAAAGGCGGCGCGCGAAGCCGGGGCGCTACTCCGCGAACATTACGGGCGCGACCTACAGGTCGATGCCTACGAGGATCACGATATCAAATTGGCGCTGGACGTGCGCAGTCAGGAGCTGATCACGGGGGTGTTGCTCGGCGCCTTCCCCGAGCACATGGTGCTGGGCGAAGAGGGCAACAGCGGCGTCGAGGGAGCGGAGTACCAGTGGATCGTCGATCCTATCGACGGCACCGTGAATTACTTCTATGGCATCCCGCATTTCTGTGTATCGATCGCCCTGCGGCGTGGCGCTGATGACTATTTGGCGGGCGTGATCTACGATCCCATGCTCGATGAACTCTGGGCGGTCGAGGCCGGTGCCGGCGCGACTCTCAACGGCGCGCCGATCTCCGTCAGCAAACGCGAGCGCATGGCGGAGGCGGTGGTTACCGTCGGTTTTGCTAAGACCAAGGAGTCGATGGACGCGGGCTTTGAACGCTACAAAGAGATCGCCTATCAGGTGCGCAAATCGCGCATGATGGGCAGCGCCGCATTGGCTATGGCCTACATCGCCTGCGGGCGCATGGACGCCTATATTGAAGAGGTGATCAGTCTCTGGGACATCGCCGCTGGCAAGATGTTGATCGAGGCGGCGGGTGGCAAAGTCGAGCTCGCCGACAGTGTGGTGGCACCGGGTAAACTATCGATTTGCTCGTGGAACGGGCGCTTGCCGTTGGGGGATGCGTTTTAAGTATGAAGAGGACGCGCAGTGGGATCGGCTATGATGTGCATCGGTTAGTCGAGGGCAGGAAACTGATTCTTGGCGGGGTGGAGATCCCTTATGAGAAAGGGTTAGAGGGGCATTCCGACGCTGACGTGCTCAGTCATGCTATTGCCGATGCGGTGCTCGGCGCCATGGGCGAGCCGGATATTGGTTTCTATTTTCCCCCAGACGACGCGTCGATCGAAGGCATCTGTAGTCTCGATATTTTAGCAAAAGTTGCCGAAATCGCCGCCGCCCGGGGCGCGGAAATCGTCAACGTCGACAGCACCATGATCGCCGAGGCACCGAAAATTCTGCCGCACGCAGCGGCGATGCGGGAGAATATCGCCCGCGCTTTGGGCATCGCCCCCGGACAGGTGGGGGTCAAGGCCACCACCAATGAACGCATGGGTTTCCCCGGCCGTGGCGAGGGCATGGCGGCGATGGCCGTCGCCGCAGTGGAGATGGGCTGAGGCTCAAGCGCCGAAATTTTGGCGCTGCGCGTCCGGGGAGACGAAAACACGTAAATTTGATATGAGAAATTTAGCGAAAAGGCGCTCGATGGTGTAGGGGTTCGCCCATGAATTCAAATCAGACCTATCGATTTTCGTTCGGACCGTGGAATATTGGTGAGGGGGGAGATCCCTTTGG
>QIKC01000035.1 GCA_003232855.1 Verrucomicrobiales bacterium | reverse complement strand
AAACGCGGCTACACCCCCCAGAAACGACAACCCCCGGAGGGGCGATTTGCAATCGCCCTCTCAGCGCGTTATGGGGTCGCCCCCCCTGTTACACAAAGTGTCAGACAATTTAATAAAAAAGTGGAAAGTGAAAATCACCATGGGCGAACGCGACGCAAGTCGCTAATCGTGAGCCCGTAAAGTTTTCGAGACACCAGAAGTCACCCACTGATTCTGCGGACGAGGCTTTTTCAAGGCGCGAGGGAGCCAGCGGTGCCTAGCCAATCTCAAGTCACTCAACCTCGCCATCGCGCGCCAGATGGGCTCGCGCTGCACCGCCCCCCCCTTCGCCTCGGGCACGCTGACAGGCCAATGGCCGATAATGCTTTCTTTTTTCTCTGCGGTGTTGGACAATAATCTAGGTGCCGGCGGATGCCATGCTAAGCGAAGTTTTCTTCGGTATCTGAACGCAGTCCCTGAGCAACCAAGATTTCCAACAAAATGAAACGACTACCGATTTTCGCTTTTTCACTATTCTGCACTATCAACGCAGCTTCCGCGCTCGGGGACTTTGACCGTCTCGCGCAACTTGCCGAGGCCTCAGACCGTGATGAAAAGGATCGCTTTGGCACGGCCACTTCCATCTCCGGAGATCGCCTCATTGTCGGAGCCCGCGATGCGGGACCGGGGCAGGCGCGAGGTCCTGGGGCGGCCTATATCTTCGAACGCGAGGCGGACGGAGAATGGATTGAGGTGGCTAAACTCGAGGACGTGGCCGGTGTCGCCGGTGATCTTTTTGGTAGAGCGGTGGGGATCGATGGGGATGTGGCGGTGGTCGGCTCCCGCGCGAAAGCAATCGTTTTCACGCGGTCGGCCGCGGGTGTGTGGGGGGCGGCGAGCACGCTCACTGCGGCGAGTGCCAGTGTTAATTTTGCGCAGGTCGTGGTTGTCTCTGGCGACCGCGTCGTGGTGAGCGATCCGACGATGAGCGTGGATGGGAACACGCGGCAGGGTGGCATATTCGTCTTCGAGCGTCCCGGCAACTGGGCGGAGACCGCTTTTCTCACAGTATCGGACGATGTCGCCGCCAAGGCGCATAATACTTTTGGGACAGCGCTCGCGCTCGAAGATGGTCGGCTTGTGGTTGGCGCTAGCGGTATGGATACCAATCGGGGGGGCGTCTATATCTTCGAGGAAACAGGAGGCTTGTGGACTCGGGTTGCCCTGCTCTCGCGTGCTAACGCGAGCCCTCTTGGAGGGAGCCTCGGAGCTTCCGTCGCGCTGTCTGGAGACCGCGCCGCCGCCGGCATGCCGAGCGCTAGGATCGACGGTGATTTTTCGCGGGGATCCGCCCTCGTTTTCGAAAAAAACGGAGCTCTCTGGGAGCTTGCCGCTGAGGTGAGCCCCGCAGATGGCCGGGCATTCGATATGTTCGGCACTTCGGTCGCGCTCAATGGGGATACCTTCGTCGGCGGGTCGGTGGAGGCGCAAAGCCCGACGTTCTCCGCGGGCTTCGGGGCGGTGACCGTGTTTCGAGGCCAGGCCGATGGCTCTTGGATCGAGTCGCAATCACTCTCGCCAGATGCGGGGCAAGACGACGAATTTTTTGCCACAGCACTCGCGATCGATGATGGCACCCTCTTGGTCGGTGCGCCGGATTCCTCCGGCAGTGCAGAGGGTTTCGATAGCGGCATCATCTACATCTACCGCGAGACGGCCACGGGTCTCACCGAGGTCGCTGCTCTCTGTCCTTCTGATAGCGCGACTGATGACAATTTCGGCGAGGCGATCGCCCTCTCCGGCACGCGCCTCGCGGTCGGGGCGCCGAGGCAAGGGAGTTCGAACGGTGCCGTCTACCTCTACGAACAGAGCGTCGCCGGCTGGGTGGAGGTGAAGAAAATCAGCTCGGAGACCGGTGCGGACTCCATTTTTTTCGGCAACGCGCTGGCGCTCTCTGGCGATGTCCTCGCCGTGGGTGTCTCCCGGGAGGAAGCGGTCTATCTCTATGGGAAGGACGTCGGCGGTAGCGGAAATTGGGGGTTGATCAAAACGCTCACCGATACGAATGCGGGCGCCTTTCACAACTTCGGTGTTCAGGTCGCGCTCGACGGTGATCGCCTCGTCGTGGGCGCCACTGGTGTGGACGCTGGCGGGCAGATCGCCGTGGGGCGGATCTCGATTTTCCACCGGGACGCCGGGGGCAGTGATGCCTGGGAGCTCGAGCAACAAGTCGATGCGCCGGAGCAGCTCGCTCGCTATGGCTTTGGCTCGAAGCTCGCCCTTCGCGGCACGCTCCTCGCCGTGAGTGCGCCGAGTGTCGGCTTGGTCATCGACGGAGTATTCACCACCCGCCCCGGCCAGATCAGTCTCTACGAACGCAGTGGTGCCGGCGCGGTGCCGTGGGTTCTGATCAAGACCATCTCTCGCACGCTGAACGGGTTCGGGCTATTTTCTGGCGAACCTGTCGCGGTGACCGATGACACCCTCGCCATCGGTGGACTCGGGCTCAGCGCTCCGGGCGACGTGCAGGTTCAGGGTATCGTCGCGATCTTCGGGCGCAACATCGGCGGCGCCGGGAACTGGGGTGAGAGCGTCACCCTCACCCAACCCGACAACCTCGAAGGTGATGGTTCTTTCGGGAAATCGATCTCACTGTCGGGCGATCACCTGCTAGTGGGGGCGGACACCACGACGATTTTCGAAAAGCGCAACCAGGGGGCGGCTTACCTCTTCGAGCGCGCTACGGGTGGGAACTGGAGGGCGGTGGGAAAGGCGGTGGCGGAAGATGGGGAAGAGAACAACTTCGCCGCGCGCCAGGTCGAGCTCGACGGGGGGATCGTGGCGATGTCGGGAATCGGGTTTGATTTCCCGGACAGCACCAAGTCCGGAGCGGTCTTCGTCTTCGATATTTCATCTCCCGCCGGTTACGAGTCTTGGCGGCTCGCCGAATTCGGCGCTGCGGTCGTGGGCAACGTCGCGCTCGAGGAGAGCGTATGGGGTGACGCCGCCGACCCGGATCACGACGGCTTGCCCAATTTGGCGGAGGCCTATCACGACCGGGATCCGCAGGTGTCCGATATCCCGCCCTTTTCCGTCGCGCACACCGGCGGCAGCTTGAGCTACACTTGGCTACCGAGCGCAAGCACGAACGGTGTCGATATCGCGCCCGAATGGTCGCCGGATCTGGCAGGTTGGTTCACTTCCGGTGAGGGTGGTCGAACGATTACAACGACGAGCGAAGGAGTCACGCTGACCGGCACGGCACCCGCATTCTTGAGGCTGCGCTATTCGCGATAAGGCTGGGGGCAGCCGAGAACATAGGCAACAAACCCGACCGGGGACATAGGTTACAAATCCGAGGAGCCTCCCCCGAATGGCAAGTAATCAAGACCCACAACTATACGAAATGCACCATAAATAAATAACTTAAAGTGTCAGACAATTCAATCCAACGAAAGGGAAATCAGGTTAAAACCTCACACCGAACGCGAAAGGCGACGACCCTTGAATAACAAGAGCCGCCGCCTTTTTATCGAAAGGATAATTTGTTCGTTAGCGAGAGTAGAACTCGACCACCAACTGCTCGTTCACCATCGGATCGA
>QIKC01000325.1 GCA_003232855.1 Verrucomicrobiales bacterium | reverse complement strand
TTCGCCGGCTACGATTCCTCTGCGCGTCGCGAAGATGCGGTGGGACGCTGGAAAAATCATCTCGGCGGCGGTGTTCCTGAGGGTGGCGTGCAGGCTGTAGTGTTAGGGATTGGTGCGCGTGGCGAGTTCCAGGTTCTGGTTGGCAAAAAACCGGGCAAAGAGGGGGCGGTGTTGGTGTGGACGACGAGTGGCGAGAGTATTGGCGTACACCCGCTGGCTGCGGTGATGGGGGGCGTCGCGCCTGAGCAAATCACTTTCGAGGGTGCCGCCGGGTCGATTATCGCCTCGGGCGGGCGGGCGGAGGAGGGGCGTGTGGTGATTATTTCGGCGGCGGGTGTCGAGTTATGGAGCGTCTCCGGACTGCCCGTCGGAGGTGGTGTCGCGGCGGTGCCGGGGGGCAGTGTTTTGGTCGCCGTCGGCGAAGAGGTTGAGGAGTTGGATCTCTTTGGCAACCGCGTGGGGAGGTGGGAGATCGGGATGCAAATCGCCTCGTTCGGGCGTTTGCGTGAGGGACGTTTCCTGTGTGCGCATCCGCATGACGGGCGTGTTGCAGAATACGGTTCCGGGGGGGAGATGCTTTGGAGTGCGGATGGCTTCGAGCAGCCAGTCCGTGTGCAACGTCTGGCCAATGGCAATCTTTTGATCGTCGTGACCAGCAGTGATTCAGAGGAGCGGGGCGAGGACGCGGCGGCGGTCGAGCTGATCGAGACGACAGCTGATGGCAAAACGGTGCTCCTGCGCATCCGCCCGAAAGGGGTCGCCAGCATTACCAGTGCCGCGCGGCTGCCGAATGGGAATACTTTGATCGGCACTGAAAAGGGGCTCGCCGAATACACTCCTGAGGGTTACGCCGTGAAGGTTTGGCTCAAAACTGCAATCTCTTCGCTCCATGTTCGTTAGCTCTTCTTTCGTTTTTTTTCGGTCTTGCCTGCGTCCTGTTTTGGGGATTCTTCTAGCGCTTTGGTTTTGCCCGGCTCTCTTTGCGGCGACCGGATCTAGCACGGGATGGTGGGTCGAAGCGGTGTATGAGCGCGAGCTCCCCGCGGCTCTTATTAAGGAGCGAAAGGAGGCTGGGGAAAAGCTGGCCCAAGCGGAAAAAGAGCAGGCGAAAAAGGAATCTGCCGCGGACAAGGAGATTCCGGAAGAGGCTGCGGAAGAGGAGGGGGTGCCCGCCGAGGTCGAACCGGAGAGCTTGACTCTCACCGTCACCATGGCCGGTGAAATCGTCGCGCTTGATAGCGAGTTTCTCACCTTTCGCCCCGCCGTGCAGCCCGGCGAAGTTTTGAAGCTGCCTCTCAATCAGGTCGCATCGCTGAGCCATCACGCTCCCGGGCAGGCTCCGGCCGCCGAGGAGCCGGACGACCTCGAATTTCGGGTGGTTTTGCGCGATGGTTCCGAGGTTCCCGGCCAGCTGATAAGCCTCACCGGGGAAGCCCTCAACATCGCCTTGGTCGGCAGCGGGGCGAACATCGCATTGCCCCTTGGCGAGATCATTCGCGTCGAACGCAACGTCCCGATTGGCAAGGGGAGCGAGGTCGATCTGCCGGAATTTTCTGGGCGCCATATCGCCGTGCTCTCCACCGGTGAAATCGTCGCCGGGCAGCTTCTGCCATCGCGCGATTCGGACAAGTGGTTGCGCATTTCCAGCCCGATTCTCACTGCCGAATGCCCGCTGGCGTTGGTCGATCTATTGCTGTTTCCCGATCCCGGAGCGTCTTCTGGATCGGTGGAGGAGGAGCTCGCCGGTGAAGTGGAAACCGATTCTGATGACAACAACGGGCGTCCTGCTGCCAGCGAACCGCAGATCGATAGAGCCCCCGAGGCGGAGGCCGAATCCGAACCCGAAAACGTTGCCGAACCTGTCGTCCGGCATCTGGTGACGCTGGCGCCGGCGGGGATGATTTGGGCTCGATCGTTAGAGGTCGATGGCGGGAACTTGATGATCTCGGCGCTCGGTGAGAAGAGTTTTGCGGTGCCGCTCGACCGTGTCGAGTCGGTCAGCTTCGGTCACATGGGGATGTCGACGACCGCTCCAGTGCTCGTCTGGGGAGGTTATGCCGACGAGGATGATGAGTACAAAAAAACGCTCGATGCGCTCGCCGGGCACATCCCTTCCCGCAAGCTCATTCAGAATATGTCCAAGGTTCCCGATGCCGGATTTATGCGCCAACTCCGCCGCGCCCGCGTGCTCCTTATCCCGGAAATGGAGAATTACAAACGTGTGGAAATAAGGAAAGAAATGGCGAAGGCGGGCAAGAATGCTCCGAGTTGGAAGGATGCGTGTCAGGGATTTTTGCGGCGCGGTGGCAGTATTATTTTTCTCGGAATCACCGGTGAGGCGCTCGGTTTTGTCAACGAGTCCGGTCTCGGGCCGCTGCGCACGGGCGGCAGCGGCGGCGGATGGGAATTCACGGCAGAGGGGAAGAAAATCGGCGCTAAAGTGGCCGGCGTGGTGACCAATGTGAATTCCACCCACTATTACCGTAAAGGCGAACCGTGGCAGGTTTGGGGAGCGGCCAAGAACGGTGACAACAGTGCGGCTCTCCTCGGCAGGCGTCTCGAACGCGGTTGGGTGATGGTGTTCGGTGCCGATTTTTATGAGACCAGTGCCGACGTCACGGAGACTTTGGTGCAGATGATCGAGTTTAGCGGTCGGCGATAGAACGTAGTGTGAGGGTCGACTAGACGTCGGGCGTTTTGCTTCGTGTTTGCCGGTAATGTTCTAACGTCTGTTCGGCCATGCTGCGGGAATTGCGCTTTTCGATCACGAATCGACGGCCTTCGGCACCGAGCCTTTCCCTGCGCGCGGGATCGTCCAGCAGGGAAGCGAGGTTGTCGGCGAGCGCCTTCGTATCACCGGCGGCGAACAGGATGCCGGCGTCGGTGCCGGCCAGCATTTCGGGGAAGGCTCCGTGTTGGGGTTGCACGACGGGCACGCCGCTGGCCAGCGCCTCGAGCACCGAGAGTCCCTTCGGGTCGCGATAGATGGTCGGCAGCGAGAACACGTCGATTTGTTCAAAAAACTGCAATTTGCCCGCGCGGTCGGGAGCCCCGATGTAGGTGAACTTCGACCGCAGGCCCGCTGCGTCTAGCTTCGCGAGTTGGTTCGTGAAGAACGCGCGATCTCCCGGCCCCAGCCAGCCACCTGCGTGCAGCAGGGTGTTGTCGTTTTGGCCTTGGCGGTGCAGCTCGATAAAGGCATCGACGATTTGGCCGAAGCCTTTTTCCGGGGAGATGCGAGCGAAGTAACCGATGGTCGGCGGGCGCCCTGCGCGGCGCTCTAGGCGCTCGAAATCCGTGGGGTCGATACCCAGTGTGACCAGGTGAAATCGCTCGCGCGGTACTTCGAGGAGATCGGCCATCGCGTCGGCATAGAAGGCGCTGAAGGTGATGAAGCCATCGACCTCGCGCGCCAGCCGTCGCAGTTCTGTTAGAACCTGCGGTCGGTGCTCGGCGCTCAGTTCGTCGAGAAACAAATCGTCCCCCTGCAGGGTGACCAGCACGGGCACGTCGAGAGCGCGCTTTAGCGCCGGGACGAAACCGGCGATCAACAAGTTGGTGAGGTTGATCAATTCGGGGCGGGCTTCG
>QIKC01000036.1 GCA_003232855.1 Verrucomicrobiales bacterium | reverse complement strand
TCTAGGATGGTGATGTCGAGCGTGCCGCCGCCGAGGTCGTAGACCAAGATGCGACCCGAGAGACCCTGGCTGTGGGTATAGTACATCGCCGCTGCGGTCGGCTCGTTCACCAGCCGCTCGACCTTGAGGCCGGCGATCTTCGCTGCCGAGACGGTGGCTTTGCGAGCCAGCTCGTTGTAGTTGGCGGGGACGGTGATTACCACGTCTTCGAAATCGCCGATGATGCGCGAACATTCGCGCTTGAGTTTGGCGAGGATGAGGGCGGAGATCTCGGTCGGTGTCCAAGGTTTGCCGTCGATCTCCATGACGAAATCGGGGTCGTCCATGTGGACTTTGATGCGGTAGGAGGTGCGCTCCGGATCGCCGCCATCGCGCGCGGCCGAACCGACGAGTTTCACTTCTTCGTGCCGGTCAAAGTAGACTACCGAGGGCGTGAGGCGTTCGCCGTCGTCGTTGGGAACGATTTCAGGATTGCCGTCACTGCGCAGGTAGGCGAGGCCGGAGGTGGTGGTGCCGAGGTCGATCCCAACGTATTTCCTCATCGATAGGGTGGGTGGGTGCAGGTGGGGTGGGTGGGTTTAGTGCCGGGATGGCCTATATACCGCAGTCTTTCGTGTGAGTCATCCCCCCGATTCATCACCGAGGCAAATATTTCGTCACCGATTTCCTAAGGCGCGGTTTTCGGTAGCGGCGTGAGCTGCTGTTGCGGGACGGGCACCGGCAGGGGGGCGGCGGGATCGGGCGGGGCGTCGGTTTGGCCACCGTTCAACATTTTGTCGAGCCATTCGTCGAAAGCGCGTGCCCGGCGTCCTTCGTCGAGGCTCTCGGGGCGCGCCCCGAGATGGAGGTCGATGGTCAGGTCGTCGGTGCCGCGTTTGATGGCCAGCTGCACGGCCTCCCCGGAACTTTTCGCGCGGATGTATTCCGAGAGAGCGATGTGGGCTGGCATTTTGCCGTCGAAGGGGGTGCCATCGAGCTTGGTGATGCGGTCGCCTGGGCGCAGGCCGGCCTCGGCGGCGGCGGATCCGCTGATGACGGTGAGCACTTGAACCGCGCGCTGCCGTACGATTTCGCGGCCTTCGAGAACACGCATTGGCGCGTCCATCATGCGGATGCCGAGAAAGCCTTCCCGGCGCAAGTCGTTGGCGACGATGTCGAGCATCGCCGAGCGCAGTCTCACGCGCACTTCGGGGTCGGTCGTTTTGAGGTAGGCGTCGAGGGCGCCGTCGAGCACGAGTTTCCGATCGACGGCGGCGAGCTGCTGCAAGGCGGTCTGGGCTCGGTTCCTGACGGCGTAATTTTCGCTACCGAGCTGCGAAATGATGGCGGGCAGAGGTGCCTGCGTCGGGGTATCTGCGCCCGCAGTGATATGGGTTCCGAGGGCTGAGGCGGTGAGACCGGCTAGCAGGAGATGGTGGAATCGGCTCATGGGCTGCGCTCGCATAGGCTAACATCTCAGCCCTTGCGGGGCAACTGGCGCCGGGGTGCAAAAAAGGCGCGCCCTCCGAGGGGGCGCGCCTTGGTGAATTGGGAATTTTTTCGGGTGCCGTGGTTAGATGACCTTGGTGACTCCGGGGATAGGCCGCTTGTAGCGCAGGTTGGCATCCGGGAGCACTGGCGGCGGCGTTTGCCAATTCGGGTCGCCGGCGTCGTAAGGGAACACGTCCACCGTGCTGTTGAGGCAGTCATCAGTCTTGAGCAGCTTGCCGGAGTAGGTGGCCATGCGGCCGGAGAGGGCGGTCATGGTGCTCATGGCGCCGTTGTCGCCCTCGTTGAACTCTTTGTTGTTGCGGATGGCGTCGATGAACTCCGTCTTGTGGCGTAGCTCGGAGCTGCCGCCGCCTTTGGCGCGGAAGATCTCCTTGCCATCGTTATTATAGGCGCGACCCGAGTTGATAATGGCGTAGCCCTTGGTGCCGTGTGCATGTTCGGAGACGCTGGTGAAGGTGTTCGGGATGTGGCGGCAGGAGCTGAACATGCGCACCGAGGGGCCGTCCCACTTCTTGCCGTAAACGAACTCGACCTGGTGGTGGTCGAAGGTCTCGCCGGAGTCCGGGCCGTTGCGCACTTCGCAGCCGCCCTTGCCTTGGGCGAGGCTGGGGTAGTCGCCCATCAGCCAGTTGCAGATGTCGAGGTTGTGAACGTGTTGTTCGGCGATGTGGTCGCCGCATAACCAGTTGAAGTAGTACCAGTTCTGCATCTGGTATTCCATCTCGGTTTGCCCCTCTTTGCGCGGGCGGGTCCAGGGGGTGCGGGTGTCCCAGTAGGCGCGCAGCGAGACGATGTCGCCGATGGCGCCGTCCTGCAGGCGCTCGATGGTCTCGATGTATTTCGCGTCGTGGCGGCGCTGGAAACCGACGCCGACCCTGAGATTTTTTTCTTTGGCCTTCTTGTTGGTTTCTAACAACATTTTGCACCCACGGCCATCGACCGCGCAGGGCTTCTGCATGAAGACGTGCTTGCCCTGATTAATGGCGTAATCGAAGTGGCCGGGACGGAAGCCGGGGGTGGTGACTAGGAAGACCACATCGACGCCGGAGTCGATGACTTTGCGGTAGGCGTCGAAGCCGTTGAACAGTCGGTCGCTGCAATCGACTTTGTCCTTGTTCTTGTCGGCCATGAGCGCCTTGTGACAGCGTTGGACGTTGTTCTCGAAGGCGTCGCCAATGGCCCAGAGTTTGATGTTTCCACCGACCGTTAGAGCCTGGCGTATGTCGCTGGTGCCTTTGCCGCCGCAACCGACGAGGCCGATTTTGATCTCGTCGTCGCCGCCCGCGAAGGCGCCGGCGATGCGCGGGCTGAGGACGGCGGCACCCGCTGCTACGGCGCTGGTGGTTTTGATGAATGTTCTGCGCGTCTTATTCTGTTCTAGGCTTGGCATTGTTTTAGGTAGGTCTGAGTTTGGAATCGTGGGGTAGCGGGGGAATTATGGCATGGATACGGGGGGAGGGGAACCCGTCTTTCAAGCGTCGGCCAACAGCGCGTCGCGGGTGAACAGCGAGACGACGGGGTAGCCGGCGGCCTCGATGGCCTCGCGGCCGCCCTCCTGGCGATCGACCAGCACGATGACGAAAGCCACCGTGCCGCCCTCGCGCTCGATGATTTCGATGGCCTGCAAGGTGGAGCCGCCGGTGGTGATCACATCGTCGATCGCCACCACGGTATCGCCCGCGGCGAACCCGCCTTCGATTTGCTTGCCCTTGCCGTGCCCCTTCGGCTCCTTGCGCACGACGAAGGGGCGCAGCGCGGGCGAGTCGCCGCCGTGGTGTGAGGCCATGGCGGTGGCCAGAGCGATCGGGTCGGCGCCGAGCGTCAGGCCGCCGATCCCGGAGACCGTGAGGCCGCGCGCCGCGCACTCGGCTTGCACACGTTCGCGCATCGCCGCGCCCACCAGACAGGCACCTTCGGGATCGAGCGTGGTCAGGCGGCAGTCGATGTAGTAGCTGCTCTTTTTGCCCGAAGCCAAAGTGAAATCGCCGGTGGAAAAAGACTTCTCGCTGACGATTTTGAGCAGTGCGGGCAGAGGATCGGGGCAGGGGAAATCGGACATCGGCGCGATCTTAACCTGTTTTGTTCTCCCGTGCATCTATTACGCGTGCTTTCCCATAGGCGTCATGA
>QIKC01000208.1 GCA_003232855.1 Verrucomicrobiales bacterium | reverse complement strand
CAACTCGACCACTCGCTATCGGCTTTGTGCTGCAGGACGTTGCCTTCCTCGTCACAATGGTATTCCTCGCCGTCCCAGTGGAAAACGTAGTGGCCGCTCTCGCGCCAGTCGTTGATCTGCACGGCGATCTTACCGCGTTGGCTGACGTCGTAGTCCCAGGTGTTGTCTAAAAATTCACGGAACTCTTTGGGCAACTGATAGAGCCCGACCTCCAGCTCGGGCACCTCGAACTCGAACACGCGAATCGCCTTTTCCTCCTGCAGGGAGTCGCAGGGTTCGCCGTGTAGGTTGCGCTTCTCCTTGAGGTCGCCGTCTTTGGAAAAATGCAGCAGGAAACTCTTGTCACCGCGCCGGCCACAGAGCACGTGCACGCCGTCGGTGGTGCGCCCGGTGCGCCAGCCGAGGCGTTCGTTGGATCGCAAAATATGTCTCGGAGCCTTTTTCATGATGCGCACGCGGGACTCCCCGTTTTGTAGATCATATGGGAATATCAGGGATTGGCGCAAGCCTATTCTATCAACTGGAACAGAAATCTACGGGGTGCCCGGCTGTGGCAACTGCCAGTTCCAACGCAACGCCGCCAACCGTGGCCATAACGAAGCGGCCACGGTGAGCGCGGAGACCAATATCACGTAGTGGTCGTTCGCCGTCCAAAACAGCGGTCGCCTGTCGAGCAACATGGTGGCGTTCCCATTTTAGGGAATTTCTGGGGCATCATCGGCACGGCTACGTCGTGCCTCCGCGATAATTTCCGCTGCGCGTTCGGCGTCTTCTTCGGTTACTTGTAGGCGCACGCCTGATTTGCTGGCGAACAGGTAGGGGGCGATGGTGGCGACGGTCTCGTCCGGCACGAACGAACCGATTCCGTGGGAGTCGAGGGCGATACGCAGGCTCTGTACCTCGACCATATCAAAGCAGTTGGCGACGGTGATCATGGCGCGTAGCTTCCCGCCTGGACGGCGGCTGGTCAACCACGGGCCGCAGCCACTCGTTCCCTTTGACGGATGCACCAGTGCCCCTGACTGTGCGATCCCTTCTCGACCTCATGCAAAAAAACACCCTCGTTATTGGCCACAAGAATCCGGATACCGACGCCATCTGTTCGGCTATCGGCTACGCGGATTTTCTGCGCCGCGTGCGTGGGGACAGCGATGTCGAGGCCGCCTGTTGTGGGCCGATCAACGCGCGCACCGCCTGGGTGTTGGAACAGGCTGGGCTGGAGGCACCGCAACGGGTGCAAGACGTGCGCACCACGGCGGGCGATATCGCCCGTGACGAGATCTGTCTAGCCGGCCCGGACGAGAGCTTCCTCACCGTTTACCAATGGATGACCGACCGCAATTTCCGCAGCATCCCAGTGGTCGGCGACGACGGCCGACCGCTCGGCATCGTCTCCCTGCAAAGCCTGCTACAGCTGGTGCTGCCCGACCCCGGCGAGGGCGACGTCGTGCGCCAAGTGCGCACCAGCCTCGACAACATGACCCATGCCCTGCGCGCCGAGATCGTCGTCGGCAGCGAGGACATGGTGCGCGAACACGACCTCGTGATGACCATCGCCGGCTCCAGCGCCAAAGTGTTCGCCGAGCGCACCGCACGCTTCGCGCCAGAACAGATGGTGGTCATCGTCGGCGACCGCCCGCGCATCCACCAGATCGCCATCGAGCGCGGCGTGCGCGTGCTGGTGCTGACCGGCGGCTTCAAACTCGCCTCGCCCGAACTGACGGCGCTCGCCCGGGAGCGCGGCGTCTGCGTGTTGAGCACACCACGCGACACCGCCAGCACCGTGCAGCTCATCCGTTGTTCGCGCTGCATCGAGAGCGCTATCGACAGCGATTTTCTCTGTTTCAAATCGAACGTCGCACTGGAGCGAATCCGTGAGGCGGTGGCGCGTGTCGCCCAGGCGCTATTCCCGGTGGTTGATCCCGATAGCGAGCGCATCGTCGGCGTGCTGGCCAAATCCGACCTCATCGACCCCCCCGCGCAACGACTGGTGCTGGTCGATCACAACGAGTTCTCGCAAGCCGTCGACGGTGCCGCCGAAGCCGACATCATCGAAGTCATCGACCACCACCGGCTCGGCGGCAATCTAGTCACCAAAGAACCGGTGCGTTTCATCAACGAGCCGGTCGGCTCGACCTGCACCATCGTCGCCAAGTCCTTCCGCGAGGCCGGCGCCGAACCGTCCCGCGGCATCGCCACCTGCCTCTGCGCCGGCATCATCGCCGACACCCTGAAGCTCTCCTCGCCCACCGCCACCACCACCGACGCCGAGATGCTCACCTGGCTGGCGCCCATCGCCGGAATCGACATCGACACCTTCGCCCGTGGGTTCTTCGAGGTCGGCTCGCTACTGCGCGAAGCCACCCCCGCAGAAGCGCTCGGCAGCGACCGCAAGGAATACACCGAAAACGGCTGGCGGATTAGTATTTCGCAGATCGAGGAACTCGACCTCGACGAATTTTGGAAAATCAAAGAGCAGCTAGAAGCAGAGCTGGAGAGCATCGTCAACACCGGTGGCCTCGACTTCGCATGCTTGATGGTCACCGACATCTCCCGCAACAATAGCATCCTGCTCACCGCCGGTAGCGCCGCCATCGAGAACGAAATTTTTTACCCCCAGCTCGACGCCGGCACCTACAATCTCAAAGGCGTCGTCAGTCGCAAAAAACAGCTCTTTCCCGCCCTCAGCCGCATCTTGGAAAATTTGCCAAAATAGATCCGCTCGCGGAAACGTGACCGATGAAATACATGACCTGTTCGGTTTGAGAATGGGATCAACAAATGGGGGCATTCCACTGGGCGGAGGCCTCCGTTTCGCTGTGGCGAGCAGGCTGAAACCGACGTTACGGAAGGCAGTGTGTGGCGCTATTTTTTGCCAATCGGCGACCGGCTAATCGAATTATGTCGAATTAAATGCCAGGTAATGTTGAGCGTTCTTGTTAGCTTTCTTCGTTTTTCCCTTTGTGATATTCGGTTAGTTTAATCGCAATGCGAAGAGCGCTAATCTCTTTGAGGAATTCGTGTGAAAAAAATTCCGAATGGTTGAAGGTTTTTCCATTCAGATTTGAGTAGTAAGGAAAGTCCAAATTCAATTCCGCGTCTTTCCAAACACGAACAAAATCCTGTAACTCCGATCTGTGGCGGCAAACAAACTGATGTGCATCTCGTATCTGGCCTGGAAGATCATCCCATTCCTGTTCACTTATACCGCAATTGAATCCAAAACTCTCGAATCGAAATCCAATTTTTCGAGATGAACGATAGTCCCCCTTTTCGTGTGACACGCATACTGGAAGATTGGTGCCTTCGAGAAACGGAGTGAATGTTTTGGTTTTCGACCTTACTCGAAGTGTGCACATAGTTTATGTTTTTCAAGCGAACGTTGAGGCCAGCTGATTCTCTGCGGGATCGAGCGTAGCTTGCAAGAGAGACTATCGGGTTGAGGTGAAATTTTCAATTCGAAACGGGCAGAGGATTAGCTGAGCCGTTTTGTTCGTTCCGTCGTTGATCACCATTTCATCATTGGCAGCTATCCGTATGAGGTTGTCATGAAATCCAAGATTTTCGATTTCATCCTGAACTTCTTTGACCTTCGCCTTCGGTAGTCCGAATCGTCTAATGAGGTGCGCTAGATTTCTGGACCAACCCAGAGGAAGATAAGCCACATGAAAAACGAGAGAAAACGATACAGCAGTGAGTTCAAAGTCCAAGCCGTAGAGCTGGCGCAAGCCGGGCGAGCGATTCCCGAACTGGCCATCGACCTAGAGGTCGGAGCCAACCTCATCTACCGCTGGGTG
>QIKC01000154.1 GCA_003232855.1 Verrucomicrobiales bacterium | reverse complement strand
ATGTCGATCACCGGGGCAGGTGCCGCCTCCTGCGACAAGACAGAGGGAGCCGTCGCCAATAAGACGATCAACGAAAAGTGGGGAATACGAAAAGGGAATTTCATGGGAGAGGATCGATTGTGAGAAGAGTTTATTAGAGAGGGCGATGGCCAAATTTCGTACGCCCCGAACAGCGTAGCCATTCGACAACCATTGTCCATCCCCGGATTCCAATTCCAGGGCGGACAATCTCAGCGCGCGCGTCCGCGCCCGGCACGAATTCATCATTGCCACCTCGGGGCACCCGGGGGAAGCTGCATCAGGAGGATCACCACCACACCCATGCCCACCCCTTCCCGCCCCCGCATCAGAATGAGCCACATCAGGATGAACATCTCACGATGGCTCCCGATCCTCGTCGGTGCCCTCTTCTTCACCACTTCGACCCCCCGCTCCGTCGCCAACGAGGACACCCCGCTCGACCCGGCCGACACCTCCAGCCCTCGCGCCACGTTCGCGAGTTTCATCGAGAGTTGCGAAGACCTCTACGCGATGATTCACAACGAAAACCCCGATGCAAACAAGCGCGACGGCGCAGCATACCTCCAGACCAAAGCACGTATTTTTCGTTGCCTCGACCTGAGCACCCAGACGGGTCTCTTGCGCGACCACACTGCTAGCCTCGCCGCGATTTTTCTCAAAGAAACGCTCGACCGCATCGATCTACCATCGCTCGATCAGATACCCGGAGCGGCGGAGATCGAGGCCTTGCAAACCGAAGGAATCACTCTGAAGCAATGGATCCTCCCACATACCGAAATCATCATCAGCCGCATCGAGGAGGGGCCGCACAGCGGCGACTACCTGTTCAGCACGAAGACCATCGAACGCGCCTCCGAATTCTTCAATAGGGTCAAACACCTCCCCTACAAACCGGGGGCGACCAAAGACATCTACCAGTGGTTTCTCTCCGACCCCGGCCAACACATCGCCCCCCTCGTTCGTTCGCTTCCCAATTCCCTGCGCACCAAATTCTGGGGGAACCACGCGGTTTGGCAATGGCTCGGACTCGCCCTCACACTGAGCATCGCCACCGGCGTCATGGCCACCGTCTACTGGTTCGGCCGCAAGCGCAGCCAGGCTCTGCGCGAGAGCGCCAACCTCGTCCTCTACTGCCTGAGCCTAGCTTTTCCTATCGCCGCGATGTTGATCCCGTTGCTGGTCGGCAACATCGTTCGCGACCAGCTGCGCATTTCGGGCAGCACGCTGACCATCGTCATGATCAGCACCAGTATCATCTTCCTGTTGGCGGCGATGCACGTGATCGTCGCTGCCGGCAGCCGTATCGCTGAGCTGATCATCTCGTCGCCAAATATCCATCCCAAAGGACTCGACGCACAGCTGGTGCGCATCGTCTGCCGCGTGCTGGCGATCACCGCATCGACCGTCGTGTTCCTCGAGGGCGGCAAGCACCTCGGCATCCCGATCACCACCCTGCTCGCCGGTGCCGGCGTCGGCGGCCTCGCCCTAGCTCTCGCCGCCCAGGACTCGTTGAAAAACTTCTTTGGCAGCATGATGATCATCCTCGACAAACCCTACCGCATCGGCGAGCGCGTGGTCATCAAAGGCCACGACGGCTTCGTCGAAGAAATCGGCCTACGCTCCACCAAGCTGCGCCTGCTCACCGGCCACCAGATGTCGATCCCCAACGAGGAGGCCGCACGCAGCGACATCGAGAACATCGGGCGCCGCCCACACATCCGCCGCCTGAGTAATATCCGCCTGCCCCTAGACACGTCACCCGAGCTCGCCGAACGCGCCGTGGAAATCGTCCGCAGCGTCCTCGACGAACACGAAGGCATGAACCCCGAACTCCCGCCACGGATATATTTCAACGAGATCAACGACGACTCACTCAACCTGCTCATGTGCTACTGGTTCCACCCGCCGGACTACGACGCCTTCCTCGCACACAGCCAACAGATCAACCTACACATCGGCAGAGAATTCGCCGCCGCCGGGCTGCAATTCGCCCTGCCGACCCGCAGCGCCTACATCGATGATCGCGCGAAACCGACCGCCGCCACCACATCCCGACCCACCTCCTAACCTCCCGCCACACGACCATGGCAACGCCCACCCGCTCGCGAATCGTCTTCTATAGCGACTGCACCACATTCGGAGGACACGAAGTCATGACTCTGCGCGGCGTCAAAGCGCTCCTCGAAGACGGCGACTTCGACGTCCACTTCATCCACAGCTGCGACAACCAACGCCTCGCCTCCGGGCTCGCCGAAATCGCGAAAAGCTCGCCGCAAGGGAAACTGCAGACCACGGCCACCGCCTTCCGCTCCCGTCGCTTCGACGCGCTGCGAGTTTACGCCGCGAAAGGGCGACGCAAAGAGCTCGCCGCACTCCTCACCACACTGAAACCCGATCTGCTAGTGATCGCTCAAGGGGATATCGAATCAGGCTGCCTCGCCTTCTTCGCCGCGCGAGCGATCGGCCTGCGCTGCGTCTCCTACATTCCCCTGCCCCACCGCTTATCCGACATGGGCGCCGGGCGGCTCGGCACGCTACACGACATCATCAACGCCCCACTGTTCCAATTACCCGACGCCTTCATCACCATCAGCGAGGCAATGAAACGCAAACTGCGTGACCGCGGCGCCGACCAAATGATCCATGTGGTGTTCAACGGCATCGACCCCGGAAAATTCACCCCCGGCGACCGCGATGCAGAACGCGCCGCGCTCGGGCTGCCCCCCAATGTAAAGATCGTCGGCATGGCGGGCCGCTTCGAATTCGGCCAAAAAGCACAGGATGTCCTACTCGAAGCAGTGGCCGGCACCACCGACTGGCACGCCGCGTTCATCGGCGAAGGCTGGGACGGCGAGCGCCTGCAAAACTTGCCAAAAGAACTGGGAATCGATGAAAGCAGAGTTCACATCCTGCCCTGGAGCGAGGAAACCGAACGATTCTACCGCGCCATCGACCTCCTCGCCCTGCCCTCCCGCTTCGAAGGCTTCCCCCTCGTCATGCTCGAATCCCTCTGCTGTGGCACCCCGGTGTTCGCCAGCGACATCGACGGCATGTC
The DNA here is from genome assembly GCA_003232855.1 of Verrucomicrobiales bacterium. Taxonomy (GTDB): domain Bacteria; phylum Verrucomicrobiota; class Verrucomicrobiia; order Verrucomicrobiales; family DEV007; genus SZUA-55. The sequence goes on along the minus strand of QIKC01000154.1, from coordinate 830 downwards.
AGAATTCCTCCCCCGCCCGTGCCGCTTCCCCAAGGCAGAACCGGCTCCCCTTTGCGAGATGTTGAAACGTTTTGATGCCAAAGCCTGCACCCCTGTCATCGAACGATTGCGCGAGCAGGTTCACCTGCGCATGACCCATACCAGCTTCGCCACCCAGTTCGTCAACATCATCGTCAGACTCACCAGCTCCTGACGAAAAACCTCCCCGACTCCCCCCACAAAAACACAAACGCCGCCGAATCCAAATGGATCAGGCGGCGTATGACCGAGGGGATATCGGGGTGGTTTCTCGAATCTAATACGCGTTCTGCCGATTGACGAAAGTTTTGGCCATGATCGAGATATCCCATAACACGCTGGCCTTCTCGATGTAGTCGATGTCGCATTTCACACGCTCGCCAAGATCGGTGTCACCCCGCCACCCGTTAATTTGAGCCCAACCGGTGATGCCGGGCTTCACCGCATGGCGCTCCTGATAACGCGGGATCTCCTTCTCCAGACGCACGATGTGCTCCGGGCGCTCGGGACGCGGCCCGACCAGACTCATCTCACCTTTGAGAACATTCCAGAACTGCGGCACCTCATCAATGTTCAAGCGCCGAATCAACGCTCCGACTTTCAAACAACGAGGATCATTCTCCACCGTCCAACCCGCTCCGCTGACTTCCGAGTCGAGCTTCATGCTGCGCAGCTTGTAAATCGTGAAATCTTTGCCGTCCTTTCCCGTGCGCACCTGCTTGTAGAAAATCGAGCCCTTCGATTCGCGATAGATCAAGAGCCCGAATATCGCCATCAGCGGCGCGGAGATCAGCAGCCCCACCAGAGCTCCG
>QIKC01000221.1 GCA_003232855.1 Verrucomicrobiales bacterium | reverse complement strand
ATTGACCCAGCCTTGCACAGTGCACAGGGGGGAACAGTCCCCTTGAAGCGCTTTAATCGTCTGCCGCTGGAAGCGTCAGCCACGGAGGAGGGCGGAATCAGGATGATTCTGCGTTTAGCGGGGTAGGAAGACTTCGTCTTTGTCGAGGCCGGTGAGGGTGCGGATGTTTTTGATGAGGTAGAAGAGGCCGGAGAGCATGATGACCATGAGGGGGATGCCGATGACGAGGAAGCCGACCCAGGTGAGCTTGCCGACGGCGGCGTTGTAGCCTTCGCGGTCGGTTTGCCCGGAGAGGAAGATCATGGCGAGGATGAAGTTGAAAACTGAGCTGAGCATGAGGCTGCCTGCTAGCATCCAGGTGCCTTTCCAGCGCAGTGTGTCGTAGGCGGCGTGGGCGCCTTTTTGTTCGATGGCTTTTTCGATGCGCGGGATGTCGAGGATGTCGGGGTTGAGGAGGAACATCTCGACCAGTGGTTTGCTGGTTTTGTGAGAGTAGAGGACGGTGGCACCGAGGAGGAGGGGGATGGCGGCTTCTTTGATGGCGAAGAGCAGGGCGGCGTTCGGTTTGATGCTGCCGTCGCCTTCCCAGACGTAGAGGGTGATGCTGCCGGTGAGCAGGATGCCGATTACGCCGAGGATGGAGAAGAAGTTGAATTTGCGGTTTTTAGCGAGGAACCAGATGCCGTAAATGGTGGGGAAGGCGATGGCGATGATCATGCCGTAGAGCGGGCCGATGTGCCATGCTTTGTCGCCGCTCTTGCTCAGTATGCTGAGGGCGACCACCGGGATGAGGATGTTCACCATGATGTTGGTGAGCGGGTTTTCCTGGTCGGTGTCGGGCGTTTTTTGGGTGTCGTCGGTGGTGGTCATGTTTGGGGTGCCCGGGCGGGCGGGGCGTATCTATCGCGGGCGCGATGGGGGTCTGCAAGCGGCAGAATGCGCGGTTATGGCTGTAGCGCGGTGCCGGTGTCTGCGGTGGCGTCGGCGGTGGGGGGCGCTTTGTAGGTGGGAAATTTTTTCTTCAGGCGCTGGCGTAGTTCGGTCGCTTTGTCGAGCTGGCCGAGTTTTTCATGTGCGAGGGCGCTTTTGGCGAGGGCGGGTGGGGTGATTTCTTCGTCTTCGATGGCGTAGGTGGGTTTGACGAGGCGTTTGATGGCGGTTTCGAATTGGTCTTGGCGCAGTGCGATTTCGCCCCAGAGGAGGCAGAGCATGCCGTAGACGCGGCTTTGGGGTTGCAGTCCGAGTGCTTGTTCGACGATCTCGTCGGCGGCGGTGTAGAATTCGAGTTCGAGCAGTGCTTCGGCTTTGTCGCGGAGTACTCGGGCGCGGCTGGTGGGGGGCTGGTCGCTGGTTAGGTAGTGGTCGAAGGCTTTGATGGCGTCGGCGTATTCGCCGGTGTAGAGCCTGGCTTGGCCGAGGTATTTCCAGACGACGGCTTGGGTGGTTTCGGGTTGGTCGGGGGTGCTGGCGCGGTTGAGGTATTTGGCGGCGTCGGCGTAGTCGTCGGCGTCGAAGAGTTTGACGCCGAGCCAGAGGTAGACTTGCGGGGGGACGGTGACGCTACTGCCAAGGGCTAGTGATTCGATTTCCTGGCGGGTTTCGGCGACTTTGCCTTGTGAGTATTCGGCGAGGATGATGCGCAGGGTGGCACGGGTGGTGTAGGCTTCGGGGTCGAGCTTGCGCGCTTCGCGTAGTGAGGCGGAGCTGGCGGCGAAATCTTTTAGCTCGAACTGCCCCCAACCGATCCAGAATTTGGCTTCTGGTAGGGCTTTGCTGGAGGGAAATTTTTCTATCAAGTGGGTGTAGCTATCGACCATGCCGCGGTAGTCGCGTTGCTGTCCGCGGATGAGGGCGCTCTGCTGGTAGGCGAGTTCGACGGCTTCGGATTCGGGGTGTTCTTTGATGATTAGGTCGAGGTCGCGTAGTGCTGAGGTGTAGTCTTCTAGGGCGCGGTAGCTGAGGGCGCGTTTGGCGAGGGAGCTGGCGGCGCGGGGGTCGTCGGGGTGGGCACCGAGGAAGTCGCTGAAGGCGCGGATGGCGGCGGTGTGGTTCTCGCCCTCGGTGTGCGCCCAGCCGCGTTTGTAGAGGGCGGAGGCGTGCAGTTCGGCGGGGATATTGTCGATGCGGATGCGGTCGTAGGCGAGGCCGGCGGGGGCGAAAATGCCATTGGTGAAGAGGTATTCGGCCTTTAGCAGGAGGGCCATGTCGATGTGTTTATTGGCGCGGTTGCGGGCGTTTTGCCAGAGGATGAAATCATCGACGTATTCTGGCAGGTTGTTGTTCCGCATGTTGTAGAAGCAGAGCAGTTTGCGGTATTCGGCCTCGCTCGCCTCGCGGCTGGCGGGGTAGTGTTCGCGCAGGAGGAGGTAGGTGGCGATGGCGTCGCTGTACTGTTTTTGCAGGCGGTAGGCGTTGCCAACCATGAGCAACATCTTTGGGCGCAGGTCGCCTGGCATTTCGAAGGCGCCTTTGCGGTAGACGGCGGTGACTTTGGCGTAATCGCCTTCGGAGTAGTAGGTTTTGATGAGGTGGAATTGTGCGTCGGGTTTCCACTGTTCGGCGCCCTTTAGTTCCAACGCCGCTGTTAGTTGAGCTTTGGCTGCATCGACGTCGCCGAGGGTGCTGCTGAGGAGTCCGGCTTTGACGAGGGCTTCGCCTTTGATTTCGTCGCGGGTGGTGATGGCGGCGAGTTTGACGAAGGCGGCGAGCGCGGCGTTTTGGTCGCCGGCGGTGGCGTGGAGTCTGGCGATGGAGAGCATCGCGGCCTCGCGGTAGGGGTTGGAGGTTTCTACCTCGGCGACTTTTTGGTAGGTGGCGAGGGTTTCCTTGGCGCGGCCTAGGTTGTTGAGGCTGCGCGCTTGGTAGTAGGTGGCGGAGAGCTGGATGGTGGCTTTGGTGGAGCGTTTGGCGGCCAGTTCAAAATAGGGTAGGGCGTTTTTGAATTGGCGGTCGGCGTAGTAGAGGGAGGCGAGGCGGTAGGCGGCGGGGGCGAGGTATTCTCCTTTGGTGTAACGTTTGATGAGGCCGAGGTAGGCTTCTTTTGCGGCGTCGGTTTGGTCTTGTTTGAGGTGGCATTCGCCGAGGCGGTACCAGGCGGAGGGCGCGTCTTTTCCGTTGGGGAAGCGCTTCAGGTAGCCTTCGAATTGGCCGGCGGCTAGGTTCCATTGTTGCTGGCTGTAAACGTAGTTGGCGTACTGGATCAGGCTTGTCTCCGGGTCGCTGCGTAGCTCTTCGCCAGCGGGTTGCGTGGGCGTTACCGGTTGCGCGCGCGGGGCGGTTTGGGAGCGCAGCGGTGACGCGCTGGCGAGCAGTGTTAGGGCGAGCCCGAAGCTGAGGGTTCGTGTGGTATGCCGGAAGCGGGTCATGGCGCGGGGGATGGTGGCGGGGTCTCCGGCGGGGTGGTGGCGAAGGAGATGTTCCAGATCTTCGCCTGGCTACAGAGGTTTAACAGGCGGATGATATTTTCGTGGTAGGTTTTGGAGTCGCCGCGCAGGATGACGGCTTGATCCGGGTAGACGGATGAGATGTTGACGAGCATTTGTAGCAGTTCGGCGTCGCCTCTCTCTTAGGTGCCGTCTTTGCGGACGTTGACGACGATTTCGCCGATGGTGCGCTCGGGTTGCGCGCCGTCGGAGGCGGCGGGGACGCTGATGTCGAGCTCGGTCTCGAAGCGGGCGTAGTTCCACAGGACGATGAAGAAGATGAGCAGCAGGAAGACGATGTCGATCATCGGCGCCAGCTGGATGCCGGTGCGCTCGGAGCCGAACTGCTGTTGGAACTTCATCGTCGGGGGCGGGGCGTGCGGGTATTATATTAGGCGCCGTGGATGTCGTCGTGCTGGTCGCCGAGGGCGTATTTCGACGGTTTCGGGCGGTTGCCGGTGGCGGCGCGGGTGGCGCGTTTATACTGGGTGGAGAGCAGTGCCATGATGTGGGTGGAGGCGGCTTCGAGCTCGGCGACGAGGCCTTGCACGCGGCCGCGGAAGAGTGAGTAGAAGATGAGCGCTGGGATGCCGATGCAAAGCCCGGCGGCGGTGGTGAGCAGCGCCTCTGAGACGCCGCTGGCGAGGCCGGTTTGCTTTGAGCCGACGAAGCTGTGTTGGGCGATTTCGCGGAAGGCTTTGATCATACCGATGACCGTGCCGAGCAGGCCGATCATGGGGGCGATGGCGCCGATGTCGGCGAGGTATTGGATGCGTTGGTGCAGCAGGCTGGCTTGGCGCGATCCTTCTGCTTCGGTGATTTCGCGTACTTCGTCGAAGCTGGCGGTGGGGTTTTTGGTGGCGAAGTCGAGGGTCTTGGCGGTGATGCGTGAGATGCA